>CALIEE010000262.1 GCA_938022485.1 uncultured bacterium
CAACCAGGAGGCTTTACTGGGGACCCAGATGTTATGGATACTTGGGCAACTTCTTCTTTGACTCCGCAGCTAGCTGCCAATTGGGGAGAAGAGGGAGATCTGATGTCCGGAGTGTTTCCTATGGATATTAGACCTCAATCACATGAGATTATTCGGACTTGGGCCTTTTACACTATTGCCAAGGCTTGGATGCATCATAAAGAAGTGCCTTGGCATAATGTTGTTATTTCCGGCTGGATTTTAGATCCCGATCGAAAAAAAATGAGTAAGTCTAAGGGGAATGTAGTTACTCCGGAAAGTCTTTTAGATCAGTATTCATCCGATGCCGTGCGCTACTGGACGGCCAGAGCTCGTTTAGGGGTGGATACTGCTTATGATGAATCAGTCTTCAAGGTTGGACGAAAGCTTTCAACGAAATTGTTTAATGCAAGCAAGTTTGTGCTCGGGTTTCTTGAACAAGCAGAGTCTAGCAAATTTGACGCGGGTAAAGTAACTCAGAGTGTAGATATTGATTTTCTAGGTCGCCTTAAAAAAGTAGTCGAAGAAGCCGATGCTTACTACCAACGATTTGATTACGCTGGGGCATTGTCTGTCAGTGAGCAATCCTTTTGGGATTTTTGCGACAATTACTTGGAGCTGGTTAAGGTTAGAGCGTATGGAAGTGAAGGCATTTCCTCTGATGAAAGTATTTCTGCTCAACTGACTTTGTTGAAGGCACTCTCAGTATACTTAAGACTCCTCGCCCCGGTTATGCCCTTTGTGACTGAGGAGATTTGGTCTTGGTATCTTTCTGAGAGCGAAGAGGGAGGCAACTTTAGTTCTATTCATAGGTCTAATTGGCCTGAAAGCGCAGAGTTTGATGGCTTAAAACAACTAACAGAAGAAGAGGGTGGAGATTTAGTCTCGGTAGCATCTGAGATTCTTGCTCAAGTCCGTTTTGCTAAGTCCGAGGCTCAGAAGAAGTTGAAATGGCCAGTGGATTCTCTTGAGGTTGCAGCAAGTGATCAAGTATTGAAAAAAGCTCGAGCTGTTGAGAGTGATATTTCCAGAGCATCAAACCTTATAGATGGTTCTATAGCTTTTGTTTCTGGAGAAGAACTGAAAGTGAGCATTACCCTAGCAGACTCGGAGTAGGCATGATGACTAAGAACTCTGTTCTAGATCCACAAGTTAAGGAACTCGTAGCTATTGCTCTTAGAGAGGATATAGCTAGTGGGGACGTTACGTCAAAGGCTTCTATCCCGGAGCAAGCAAAAGGTAGTGCCAAATTCCTTGCAAAACAAGATTTTGTGCTTTGTGGCAGGGAGTTGGTTGAGGAGGTCTGTCGGCAGGTTGACGGAAGGCTGGATTGTTCTTTTTCTGTCGCAGATGGTGAGGAGATAGCTTCAGGGGAATACTTTGGTAGTATTAGTGGGCCTGTGCAAAGTTTACTATCCGCTGAGCGTGTTGCCTTAAACTTCCTACAACGACTATCAGGGGTGTCTACTCTAACTGCAAATATGTCTAAACTTTTGGATGGCTCTGAGACCACTCTTGTCGATACGAGAAAGACAACGCCAGGGTATAGAACACTTGAAAAGTACGCTGTGGTTACAGGAGGCGGAACCAATCATCGTATTGGCTTATACGATGCTTTCCTCATTAAGAACAATCATATAGATGCAACTGGTGGGGATATCCAGGAAGCAATTCGTAGGTGCCGAGATTTTGCGCCCGATATCTTTTTACAAGTAGAAATTAGAAGCCTGAAAGAGTTAGAGCTTGCTCTAGAAGTCTCGCCTGATTCGGTCTTGTTGGATAATATGTCTCCAGAGCTCGCGACTGAAGCAGTGAAAGTTGTTAGGGAATCCAAAGTTTCTAAAACTGTGGTTGAACTATCAGGAGGCATTGGGCCTACGAATCTTGCCGATTATAAGAGTTGTGGAGCCGATCGTATTTCCTCTGGCTTCCTTACACATTCTGCCATAGCAGTGGATATTTCTTTACGCTACGAGAAATGAGTGAAGACCCATCTTCGTCATTGGAACCCTTGAGTAGAGATTGGGTTTACGACGGTAAGTTGAATCTTTTAAAGATTAGAGCCTGGGATGAAAAGGACTTTTTTCATGGATTTCATCTTGGCGAACCAGATCTCAAAAGTAAGGACACTGCGAGTTGGTGCAAATTACATTCTAAATCTAATCTCTACCTATTGAAGCAGGTGCATTCCAATTTAGTCGAAGACGTCCGCTTGAGTTCCTTAAATGGTGAGCTAGTCGAGTCTGATGGCTGGTTTCTGGATAGGGAAGCGGTCGAGAAGGAAGAAGGTTCGACTTTTGGTGTTTTGTCAGCCGACTGTGCGCCGATTATTTTATTTTCTCAAGAAGAGAAATGTTCTGCTGTTTTGCATAGCGGATGGCGAGGGGCAGCAAGCAATATTTTATCTGAGGCCTTGAAAAAATTTAGAAATGCCAAGACCGTTGAAATGGCAATAGGTCCTTCAGCAGGATCTTGTTGTTATGAGTTTGAAAGAGAAATAGCTGAGAAATATTTTCGACAATGGATAGATGCAGAAGGCGTTTATCAAGAAGGAAAGCTTTCAGTAAAAAGGGTTATCGAGCTGCAGGCTGTTCAAGCTGGTATAAGTAGAGATCGAATTTTGGTTTCTGAAATATGTAGTATTTGTGACTCTAGGTGTTACAGCTTTAGAAGGCAGGGGCAGGATTCAGGGCGCCAGGTTAGCTTTGTGGGGGTCTAATAACTTCCTAAAAAGCACTCGAATTT
>CALIEE010000263.1 GCA_938022485.1 uncultured bacterium
GAGGTATTCATTATAAGCACCTCAGACTCTTGACCGAGGAAGGTATTATAAGAACCTTGAATATCACCACTAATAGCTTCCTTTCCAGGAACAGCGAAAACATAAGCCAAGCGACCGTTACTGTGTTTACTATATGTAACCCCGGTAACTACCAAGCTCTCTGCCGATCTTCCATCCACAAAAACCAGTCCTCTATCCTCGTTACCCAAGGACTCGTTAGCTATCAAATGGTAGCTAGAATGAGCCGGTAGGTTAACTCGTAAAGTGCTCAACTGTTCACCACTACTAGAATGAATTCGAACATTTGCACTAGTAGGTCGGTCTAGGACGTTAGCGATTTCGACTACCGAAATTGAAGATCCTGTCTCAACTGGTACAACCATCTCTTCTCCACTACCAGTAACTCCTTCTAGCTGACTCGCGGCTTCAAAACTATTGATACCTTGGCTATTGTCATAAACATAACGAACATTTCTAAGCAGAAAATATCCGGAGCTAGTTGGAATCCATTCAACCAAACCGATCTTAGAATTACCAAACCGATGTGCTGAAAGGTCGAATCTTGCGTTAGGAGCGAGAGTAACTTCTTCCATCGCTATTAACTCTCCTTGGCCGTCATAGAAATTCACAGTCCCTGATTCAACACTATCATTCAAATTAGTGATTTGAACCCAGTTGGCCACCAAATTATTTGGGCTAGTGCCCACACTAAAAGTATTGAAGGATACAAACTGTTTCCCGCGCCTTCCGTTACTAAAAGGCATTGAGAAAGCAAATTCCAGTCCATTCGGCTGATTCCTGTAGTAAGTCATTCTGCCGTCGAGATCTCCAGCCTGACCATTGTGCTCAACACACACTCTACCGTAAGAGTTATCAATCCTACCTGGCATGTCATGAACAAGGATATCGCACTGTGCGCCAGGCTCGATTGAGCATGTTTCCTCGCTCATCAACTGTCCCTCTAAACTGTAGAGACGGGTAACTGTAAAGCGCCTTTGGTTGCTTTCATTGCTCAACTCTAGAATATTCCAAAGTCCACCCAAGAAGCCATTCCACTCACCGCATACCTCTCTACCAATCGCTTTAGATCCGCTTCCTGCATCAGTAGGACTAGTTCCTGCCTGAATCTCATCACCATCACGAACTCCATCTCTATCACTATCCGCATTGCGAGGATCTGTTCCTAAATCTATTTCCTCTGAATCAGTGAGGCCATCACCGTCACTATCCTGCTCGACAACTGGTGGTGGGTTAAATACTCCTGGTGGTGGATTGAACACCCCTCCACTCGATGAAGATGAAGACGAAGAACTAGAAGAAGAAGGTTCAGTAGTCTCATTGTCATTTTGATTAGACTTCGGGCTCGCAAAAAATCCTGAAGGAGCTCCACAGCCAACTCTATTTCTTGAAACTACGAACGAATCAAAGTATCTCGACTGAGCAGCAGGACTTCCCGCGCCGTAATAGTTAGAAAGAACAATTGAGTTTATTCCATACTCATCCCAAACCCCTCTCCAGTCTAAATTCTCAAGAGAAGTCTGAAGTCTCTCATCTAGCCAGAACTCAAGCACTCCATTGCTGTATCCAGGCTCGTTGAGCTTCATACGCATTTCCACACAGTGCCAGGCGCCATCTTGAAAAGTATGTTCAGCATCAGCCCCAGCGATAAACGTTAAATTCGCACTGTCATTCCATCGAGTCGTGGCCAACTCGTGGGCCCCATCGATACCTCTCAAGCCATCAACCCCTAGCCCACCAGATCTCTGCCATAGCTGTCCCTGAGCGGCCTGCTGCCAAGAGCTACCACCAAAAACAGTAGCTCTAGTAGTTCTGTCGACTTCTCCCTCAAAGCCATCTTGATGCTTTACATAAAATCTCCAGTAAACTTCTTGAAGCTTCTCAGTTGGGAGCAATTCATTACCAACTGGGTTCTGGCTGATGTTCTTCATCAGATGTCCAGCATCAGTGTCACCTTGCTGCCAAGTGGCTTTTAGGGAGCTATTTCCAGAGACTTTTTCAGTAGCAGACACTGATAGAGCACTCTCATTTCCTACGTCAAAATATCTAGAGCTTAGGTCCTCTGAACTTTCAAAATCATCGCACCAAATCCAGTCGGGATGTCTGCTTTCCCAGTTCTGGCAGCCTTGAAGAACACCCGCCACAGGAATGGTAGTAGTGGTGGTGCTACTCGTTGTGATGGTAGTCGTCGAACTAGTGCTCGTTGTAGTTGAGGAGGTAGTCGAAGTCGTCGTACTGGTAGTAGTTGTAGTAGTCCCAGGTGTATTATTTCCATTACTCCCGCCAACAGCCTCAGTTGTGGCACAACCGATTCGTGAGGTTGAGATTACAAAGGAATCCATAAATCTAGACTGATCGGCCTGACTCCCACTGTTGATATAATTAGATACGAATACTGAGTTAATCCCATATTCATCCCAAGTTCCGCGCCAGTCTAAATTGGTAGATTCTACCTCAAGTTGACCATCCAGCCAGACTCTCATTGCACCATCAGCTTGCCCTACACTATTTAGTTTCATTTGACTTTCAAGACAGTACCACTGGCCGTTTTGTATCGGAGTAGAACCTTCTCTGTTTCCAAGCCAATTGAAATTTGAAAAATCATTCCAACGAGTAGTCGCTAGATTACCAGCTGCATCAACTCCGCTCACCGGATCAATCACAAAGTGATCTTCAGTCGCACTTTTCCAAGTATGCCCGATAGCAGCCTGGGCCCAGCTTGAGCCTGCAAAAACGATTCCTCTGGAAAACTTATCAGGAAGACCTTGGAAACCGTCTTCTAGCTTAAAGTAATATCGCCAGTATACTTCTTGAAAATCATCATTCTGGTGACTCTGACTACCAATAGGGTTAGATCCAAAGTTTCTCATCATGTGACCGGCGGATCGTTCTCCCTGCCTAAATTCTGCCTTCAAGCTTTTACCCCCAGCAAAGCTATCATCGGAACTCACTGCAAAATTTCCTTCTCCTTGAGAAAATTCAAAGTAATCATCTGCCAGTTTTGACTGGTCTTCAAAATCATCACACCAAATCCATTCAGGATTGTTAGTTTGCCAATCGCTACAATCAGCCTGAGACACAACATTCTCAGTCAAAGTAGTAGTGGTTGTAGGCAAAGTGGTAGTAGTAGTTGTCGTGGTAGTGACTGTAGTTCCACCACTTGGGGCACCGCTATCTAATTGAAGTGCTGGAAATCCATTTGCTGGATTGCTTTGATTTGAGTCACAGGCGTTTCCAAGTCCGTCGTTGTCGGAATCGGTCTGGTTGGAGTTAGTTGCAGTAGGACAGTTATCTGTTCCGTCCTGAACTCCATCACCATCGCTATCAGACCTGGTAGGGTTTGATGCAAATCGAATTACTTCAAATCCATCTATCAGGCCATCCCCATCACTATCTGGATTACTGGCTGAGGTTCCAAAGGCAGCCTCTCGACTATCAGGAATTAAGTCTCCATCACTATCCTGCATAGTATGATAGCGAACTCCTGTGCTTGAACCATAGGCTAAAACCACATCGCCCCAAGGGTTAAGAGCCGCAATATTTTGAAAATAATCAACTGAACTAGAGCCATTGCCACCAGTTGCATCAAAAAAGAAATGCTCAAAAGAACCAGAACTTCCAAGAGTGCTAAGTTGAACCCTATTTTCTCCTCCACCGCTGGCATTTATAAACTGATGAAGAGCAGAGATATAAACTTCTCCGTCAGCGTCAACTACTACTGAGCTATCACCACCTGTAAAGTAATCCGATAGAGCTCCAGTATTCCACTGACCTCCACTATCTCGTACGGCATAGTAGTTTCTGGCTAATCCACCTTCTTGATCATTCTGAAATACCGACATAGCAAGGTGAATACGCCCTAGGGAATCAGTGCCCAAGGCTGGCTCGATACCGTAGTTATAACCGAGAGTTTCTAGATAATTTACAGCCCAACCATTACTAGATGAAAAAGTAGCCACTGCTGGACGCCTGCCCGAAACATCATACCAAGAGAATACCGTCTCCTGAGCTGAAAGAGCAGCAATAGCCAACTTATCACCTTTGGAGCCGCTGTAAGGAATATCTCTCTCAGTCCATGCTCCAAACGAACCTCGAAGGTACTTCAGGCTCTGACTAGATTGTAGTTTGAAGACAACACAGACAAACGGGCCACATTTAGTGCTAGCAAACCCAGGAGCTACATTACTTGATTGAAGAACTTCGCTAGTCCAACCTGAATGATTTCTCTTAAAAAGCTCAAGACGCCTAGACTGCGCGTTATATACAAATACATAAACTTCGTTCTCGACCTGCTCAAGATAGGTCTCAGTCTCAACTCCCAATCCAGAAGCTATGAGCTCACGCGCCCAGCCTTCGTTGGTTCGTTGGTAGTAGTAAACAGAACCGTTAGAGCTATTAAAAAAACTAAAGGCTGGAATTCCACCATCAATGAGCTTAAATGAAAAACCTCTTCCCTCACTAGACTCGGCCAGTGCTAGGTCCTCAAGGTCAATTGCAAAGGAACTTACTGGACAGATTGCCAGTTGAATAACTAAGGCCAATAAAAATGAAATCAGCCTTCTACAAAAAATTGTTGTTCCGAAATCCATAAAAACCTCTTCTTCCTAATAACCGCTCACCTTAGTGAGTTTTTCTCTTAGTTCCTTGCCTAAAACCGAGTTTATCTAGTGAGGAATATTACCTATCTAAATAGTGAGTGAACTAGATGATTACCTAGTTAGTCGGTAGGAATTAGTAAGTAGTTGAATAATTCTGGTTATTTCAGTCTTGAGAAGACAAAAAGATAAAACCGACAAAAGTTGTGGATAATTATTGCTTTAGCCTGAGTTTCTTCATCTTACTTAAAGAAAGGCCGATTAAAAGTAACAGAAAGGTAATTGAGCTGTTACTAAAGTTTTACCTTAGGAGAATCTGGCACGAAAATTTATGCCATCCCGTGATTGCTAAAGGATTAGCTCTGCTTGCTCTCTAAGAACAGTAAGTTGGTCGGCCCAATAATTGGGTGTTCCAAATTGAGGGAAAGCTTTCGGAAAGAAAGGATCTTTCCACCTTTTTGAGATCCAAGCATTGAAATGCACTATTCTCAAAGTTCTCAAAACCTCAATTAGCTCAAGCTCCGAATAGTCAAAACTTCTCATTTGCTCGTAGCTGCCTAAGAGTATGTCTAACTGCTTTTTACTTTCTTCATCCCGACCAGGAACAACTAGCCAGATATCCTGAACACAAGGTGCCCGACACATATCATCAAAATCTACCCAAAAGGGTCCTTGATCACCCCAAAGTAAATTGCCTAAATGACAGTCACCATGAACTCGTTGAACAGACTTTTCCTCGAAAAGATCCAAGGACACTTCACAAATATCTTCGAGAAGATCTTGATATTCTTGTTCGATATTGGCCGGCAGTGCCTCACTATCAAGCAGAAAATCAAGGGACTGGTATCCGTAACTTTCTGGACTGAGTTCTATTCGAGAAGGGGCTTCTTTAGTGGCACCAACATTATGCAATCTAGCTAACAATCGCCCCACAATACCAAGCTGCTCAGTGCTCAACTCATTTGGGTTTCGGCCTCCAACCTTAGGAAAGATTGAAAAATAAATGTCCAAGTCATCTAATTTATAAATGCTATCTCCAGCCTCACTGCGAGTCGGAGCAACTACGGGGATGTCATATTCGATAAGGTCAAAAAGAAACTGATGCTCCTCACTGATTTGTTGCAAGTTCCAACGCCCCGGCCGGTAAAACTTAGTAATGCAAGAGGTAGTTCCTGAAGGAACTTTATCTGAATTAAGTTCTAAGTCGTAAACCCTGTTTTCCATACTGTTGAGCTGAAAAACTCGGCCTGTGCAACTAACTCCGGTTTTTTCGACCGCATCTAATATTCTGTCTGGGGTAAGATTAAAGAAAAAGCGAGTTTCTTCCTCACCCCAAGAAAAACTACCACCGGAGTTTTCAGAACTCTTGGACAAACTATCTTTGCTCAAGTGCACTAAACTGCTTCCATTCACCAGCAGTAGATTGAAAATGAATGGTCTCTTCTCCGTGATCGCCATAGACAACCTTTACAGCAGTAACTTTGGTTCCCGGTTGATCTTGAGTGGAGGCAGTAATAAAAAGAATAGCCGGACGAAGGGCTGAAATGATTTTTGCTCTCTCCTGAGCAATTTCTTCAACTTTTACCGACTCTCCCGGGCCAACCCAAAAAATAGCACCATCTGTATGTCTGAGATCTGACACCTTCGTCGGATAGATGCTCCCTCCTATTCCGTGCGGAATTATACAAAGGTGAGGCTTGAGTTGATGATTCTCTAAAATCTGGGTGTAGGCTAAAAGCATCGATCACTCCATTAGCTATAGAAATAGTCTAGCAAAAAAAACAGCAGTAGTTTGAGAACACTAGTCGTTTCTTTCTCTAGGGTCTTCTACCACTCGGCACTCTCTTCTGCCACTATTCAAATTGAACCTGACAACTATTGGGCGATCATTAGCTAAGTCACTACCTGTTCTTGGAATATCAAAATGAGCCCTATTGTCGTTAGGACAGCAGGTTCTCCGGGTTCCATTAGTTAGCAGATTACCAGAGTTTCCAAACACATCGATCGACTCAGTTTCAGTCCAGTACCGAGCTGGAAGTAAGATAACTGGCCTTCCTGTAGATTCCGATACTGGCTTCCAGAGATCACC
>CALIEE010000264.1 GCA_938022485.1 uncultured bacterium
TTCTCAGCCAACAGCTTCACAGCCTCAATAAAGCTAAGGCTTCTGGTTTCGATTATAAAGCTAAAAATATCCCCGTGAGCCCCACAGCCAAAGCAGTGGTAAAAGCCCTCTTCTTCGTTGACATAAAACGAAGGAGTTTTCTCATTATGAAAAGGGCAAAGTCCAGCAAACCGGTTACCAGACCTTTTCAACTCCACAGTTTCGCCAACCAATTCGATTATGCTTTGTCTCTCGCGGATACTCTCGATTGAAGACTGAGGAATCAAAAAAATCTCCTTCAAATTTATGATAATACTTTTCAACAGTTCTGGTGTTTAGATTGCCAGACCAAAGCTAAAAGGCAAGTCAGCTTCAAAATCTAAGGCTATCAGCTTGCCGCCTGTGGACAATATGAATCTTGGGAGCTAAATCCAATGCTTAAGAGAGACCCGCTCGATGCATCCTTGTTCTCTTTCGAAAGAAACGCTATGCCAGTTGCGGTTCCAGTTAGCTTCTCTTAAGCTGGTCAACTCCAACACCTAAACGAGGAAATCTAAATGGTTGCAGAACTTACCAATAGAATCCGAGAATCTCTAAGGACTGTCCCTGATTTTCCGAAAGAAGGAATTCTTTTTTACGATATTACAACTTTATTGGCAGATGGTCCGCTTTTTTCAGAGCTGATAGACACTTGGGCTAAACACTTAGAAGATTTAAAGGTGGATAGAATTGCCGGTTTGGAGTCTAGAGGCTTTATTTTTGGTTGCCCCTTGGCCACCGCCCTAAAAAAACCATTTATTCCAATCAGAAAACCCGGAAAACTTCCCTATAAAGTCAACTCCGTAACCTTTGATACCGAGTATTCTTCTGATGGATTTGAGATTCATAAGGATGCCATCTCATCGGGAGACCGAGTTGCTATTATTGATGACTTACTAGCAACTGGGGGTACTGCTGCAGCTGCAATCAAACTTATCGAACTCTGTAAGGGTGAGGTAGTCCAAGTGGGTTGCCTACTTGAACTCACAGAACTTAACGGCAGAGACAAACTACCCAGAGAACTTGTTCACTCTTGGGTTGAGATTTAGTGAGATAGGAGCAAACAGTGTTTGGGCTTGGAATAACTGAAATACTTTTAATACTAGTGCTGGCCTTGCTAGTTCTTGGCCCGGAAAAATTACCGGAAACTGCGAGGCAACTTGGCAAGATTACTGGCCAACTAAAACGAGCAATGGATGACATCCGTCATGATATTAGTTTCAATGATGCCAAACAATTTGATCTAACCCGTGTGAAACGAGAGCTAGTCTCATCCCAAAATTCTTGTTGCGAAGACAATGTCGAGGACTCAGGTAAGTCCAATGAACCGAGAGAAAATAGTAAAATAGAGAAGGGCGAAAAAACGGGAGCTGAAAATGAGTGACTCGGCCGGCTCTGAGCAAAGTTTTTTAGAACATCTTTCAGAACTAAGAAACTGTCTGATCAAATCCATTGCTGGAGCCGCTATTGGTTCGATTATTTGTTTCTTTTTCTCCTCTTCTCTTTTCTCAGTTTTAAGTTCTCCTCTTATATCAGCCATGCCAGAAGCAGAACTAGTCGGGCTAGGTCCAGCTGAGGCTTTTATAGTTAAGCTAAAGGTAGCATTAGTTTCTGGAATTGTTCTGGCCTCTCCACTAATTTTTTTTCAGCTCTGGACTTTTATTTCGCCTGGCCTGCATGAGAAGGAGCAAAAACTTGCCCTGCCCTTTGTTGCCATAAGCACTTTTTCTTTCTTAACAGGGATACTTTTTTGTTTCTTCGTTATCCTGCCTTTTGCTTTCAGTTTTTTTCTTGGAGAATTTCAGTCGATAAACGTTGAGCCTACAATTAGGATTGGAGAATACCTAGGCTTTGTTCTTAAGCTACTACTAGTTTTTGGATTAGTTTTCGAACTTCCTGTAATTAGCTGGTTTTTTGCTAAGCTGGGCATTTTAACCCCGGAATGGTTGGTCAAAAACGGGCGCTATGCGATTTTAGGTATTTTTATTGTTGCGGCGATTCTTACCCCACCGGACATAGCAACGCAGCTACTTTTAGCTGGGCCTTTGATTATTCTCTATGGGATTTGCATTCAGGTAACTAAAATCGCAAATAAGCAAAATAAAGAAAACTAGTTAACTTGTGGCCAAAACTTTAGTCGAAATCATTGACCAGCTCACTCAAAACCACCCCTTCGGCACGAGAACCTGAGACCACCACTGTCACCTCACCTTGATCGGGTAGGTCAATAGCTGAGGTAATAATAGAATTACTTCCATCAACAACTGAGACTTGCTGAACACCAGCAGCTAGTTCCACAGCTTGGCTCCGATTTCCCGGGCCAACCCCCTCACCTATTCCACCAACAAAGTCTAACCTCAAACTACCCCCTGAAGTGAAGCCATTAATCAGTTGCACACGACCATTGCCGGGCTCAGGCTGAACTACCTCTTCAGAAAGCAAGATCGCTCTAAAATTAGAAGTCCTAGCCTCTCCGCTCAACAAAAGAGTGTGCTCTTGCCCTTCTTCAAAACGGACACTAAGACTTGAAAATACAGCTCCAGGTTGATTCTGAAATTCAATCGTTACAGTAGCCGGACCGGCAGAAACCCCGGAGAAAAAAGTAGAAGATAGGTAGCTTGCTCTAGCAATCTCAGAGCCATTCACCGAAACGACTACTGGAGGCAAGTCTACTGAGGCATGAACGACTCTCATTCCAGTTCCAGTGCTACGCCCACCACCTCCTCCGCCGCCACCGCCGCCGCCGCAAGCTAGTAGAGTAAGCGAAAAAATTATCAGGCAAGTAACGGGCGCAACTCTCATAAATCCATCCACAATCAATTAAACTTTGTCTCTCAAAGCCCTCTAAAAGACTTTTAGGGTGCTTGCAAGTAGGAATTAAAAAAGAAATTCAGGCAAGGATGTCGATTAAAAGACTAAATAGATGAAACAATGTAGCGTCCCAAAAAACCTCCACAAACCTTTCACATTATGTAAGGTTGGTGGCTACCATCCTACAGGGGAACATGCTCTGAGTTGCTAAACTTTTTGAGACTGGCCGAAATCCATGCAACCTCCACCTCCTGACAAAAAATTCAGAATTTTTGCAGTTGATGATGCGCCTGAAGTTCGAGCTCTTTTAAAAGGGGCCCTCCAAGATGAGCAGTGGTTGATTACCGTTTTCGAGAGTGCGGAAAAAGCTATTGAGTCCTGTGAGAGGGAAATGCCCGATTTAATTATTTCCGACCTAGAAATGGGTAAAATGAACGGCCATCAGCTTTGCGAATGGGTCAAAAGCAAAACAAAAGATGATTTTGTTCCAGTATTGATCCTAACCGCCCACGGAGACACTAAAAATAAAATCGCCGGTCTAGACTCCGGTGCTGATGACTATGTCACAAAACCCTTCGATTTCGAGGAATTAAAGGCCAGGGCCAGGGCCCTGCTTCGGACTCGTTCCCTAACCCTAGCTTTGAA
>CALIEE010000265.1 GCA_938022485.1 uncultured bacterium
GAGAAAAGCAATCTTTCTGCAGTTGATAAGCTTTCAGTGGAGTATAGTGAAGCCTACTCAGAGGTTGCTCAACTGGAATTTGCAGGTGTTAAAGAATTAGTTGAGTCGGAGAGAGCTATTTTGGTAGATGTTAGAACTTTAGAAGAAACAGAAGTTTCTATAATCCCAGGCGCGATCTTAAAGGAGGATTTCGAGTCAAGTAGAGATCTATATAGAGACAATATTATTATTCCATATTGCACTATCGGTTATCGTAGCGGTCTTTACGCAAAGAAGCTGATGACCCACAATTTCGAAGTTTTTAACTTTAAAGGTGGTATCCTTTCTTGGGTTAACTCAGGAGGAGCTTTGCAAGAGATGTCGGGAAAAAGCACTAATAATGTTCATGTCTACGGAAGAAAATGGAATCTCATTCCTGAAACTTTTTCGGCTGAGTGGTAGCGCTCTATTTCAATGAGATTCCTAGGTTAATGGCCTGCTACAAAGATATCGGAGCCTTGGGCTTAGTTGTTAGCCAGTTTGGCTGTATAGTTTTTCTGGCACTGACCGCACCTGTGTTTAGCTCAATTGCTTGGATCTTAGGTATCCAGGTTCTAGGGACTATCTGGGGACTATGGGCAGTATTTGAGATGAGATCTGGAAACCTAACGGCATCACCCGTACCAAGGAAGGATTCCAGCTTAGTAACCGGAGGCCCTTACAAGTATGTTCGCCATCCAATGTATACTTCGCTGGTTTTAATATTTCTTCCTGCAGTTTCAGATAATTACACACCTTCTCGGTTGGCAGTTCTGGTTTTATTTCTGCTGATCATTAGCCTTAAAATAAAACTGGAAGAAGAGTTGTTAGCAGCTCGTTACTCAGACTATTCGAATTACCGGACTAAGACTAAGAAACTTTTTCCTTATTTATTCTAACTGGCCAAATTTTTCAGACAAGCTTTCAAATAGCTCTGGCCCAGCAAAAAGAAAGCTTTTTGCAAACGAAGAGTATTCTGATTTGGCATCTATTGGATTAGATATTTTTCCACCAGCTTCCTCTACAATTAAGCTTCCAGCCGCAACATCCCAAGGCTTTATTCCAACTTCAAAATATCCATCTAGCCGTCCACAAGCGACCCAACACTGGTCAATGCAAGCAGAACCAAATGTTCTCATATCTCGAGATTGTTCAAAAAAAAGATCGTAAATTGGTTTTAATTCGGGCCAGTCTTTTACTCGACTATAGGGGTAGCCAGTGGCAACTACTGATTTTTTTAGCTCTCTTTGATCTGAGACTTTAATTTTTGTCCCGTTTAGAGTAGCACCCTCACCTTTTACAGCTGCGAACATTTCATCCCGAAAGGGGTCATAAACAACTCCTACCACTCTCTTGCCATTTTCGCTTATGCCGATAGATACAGAAGCGTGAGGAATGCCACTAACAAAATTAGTAGTGCCGTCAATGGGGTCTATCGTCCAACAAAAACCCTCAGAGTATTCTACCTCTCGTTCAATGATAGTTGATACATCCGGGGCAGACTCTTCTCCAAGAATCTGATGATTTGGAAAAGCTTCCTTAATCCTTCTAGTAACTTCTTTTTCTGCCCAGAGATCAATTTCTGTAACAAGGTCGGTAGGGGATTTAAAAGAAACTTCAACCTCTATTCTTTGGCTTTGCACCTCAAGTAGCCTTCGTCCCACCTCGATTGAGGCATCTTCTGCTAAGTTTCTAAATTCCTGATAGATAGACATAGGCTCTAGCCGCTTAAAAAAACAATAGGATTTCTACTTCCCCATACTGCCTCTCAGCTAATTAAATAAAAAGATAGAATTTGCTCTTCTGAGGGCAAAGCCCAGGTTTTGCTATTTACTGAACGATCCTTGACCCTTAGAGCTCTGATATTTCCCACGACTGTATGTAGCCCAAAAGTAGCCCCAGAGGGAAAAATTTTGTCTTTTTAGCCATTTTTTTCCCTGATATTCTGTGTCTGTTATGAACAGATTCTTTTCAAGCTCACTAGTAGTTTCTTTCCTTTACGCTCTATTGGGATTTTTCTTCCTGAATGTGAGTTCAGAGTACTTGCTGCTGGCGAGTGCAGTAGTCGTGGTTTCAGGGCTTCTGCCAGACATTGATGGCAGCGATGAGATTCCATCCCGTGAATTAGCAGGGCTACTTGCTGCTGTCTCACCTTTACTATTCTTTGAGCTTTATCCAGGTCTGTTTGCTCAGCGTATTTCTCGGGTGGCTCTAATTGTAATCTGCTGTTATCTGCTTACCCGTATTGTAATCATGAAGATTATGCGCCTGGTCTTTAGTCCCAGAGGAATGATTCATTCCATCCCTGCAGCTGTGGTAACTGGTCAGGCCGTATTCTTGATGTTTTACGACCTTAACCTCGTAGATAGAAGTTATGTTGCTATAGGTGCTTTTCTGGGCTTTCTATTTCATTTGATTATAGAAGCGTACTCAGGAGTAGATTTTGTTGCAACGGCTGTAGGTGAATCAGTACCTAAGGGAGGAGAGCCTGTACTTAAGATGTTTGGTAGATCATGGGGTGCAACTGCTGTGATGTATTGCTCTATGTTTTTTCTTGGAGTTTTGATCGTAAGGGAAGTATTCCCTAACCTAGGTGTCTCGGCAGAACTGACCTATTAGAATTACCTTAAAATAAATCATCTATTTCTTTGTAGAAACAGTGTTGTCACCATTGTTATGGCGAATAGCAGCCCCCAGCTGCATAAGATAGAAGCTAGGGCCGGACTGGCTAATGGAAGCTGAAGAATTGAATATAGCTCTCTAGGGGCTACTGTGATCTCGAAGCTTTTCTGTATTGAGACCGACCAATAGGCATATAAAATAGCTGGTGTTACCAGCAGTAATGCAACTTTGGCGAGATTTGACCTAACTGAAATTGACCTATAGGCCACTAGAATAGTTAGCCCAAGGTATATTAGAGCAATCGCTAGTTCAATTCCATTGCTTTGAATAGGCTGGAAATTGAGCCACTGTAAAGCTAGAAATTGATCAGAAAAGATAGTGTTATAGTTACTGATTGCTGGGCTTAACACAGCAATTGCAGTCAACTGTTCGGAAGCAGCGGATAACGCAGCTGCGATGGAGGATATATCAGCTGTTCTATGGCTTTGAAATATAGGAATTAAAAACTTTGTGGTTAAAACAGAGCCGGCCAAAAGCATAAAAGTTAGGCTAATAAAAACAGTTCTTAATACGTGAAGCATAGATTGACTAAAAGTACTGAGAGCTATTAGTGGTAAAGCCAAAAACAGACTTCCTGCAAAAGCGCGAGGTAGCATTGTTAGTAGCAGGTAGGCGCCAGAATCTTTTGTCGTGAATTGAAATAGACTTGAAAATTGAGAGGCAAGTGCCGCAATCATTACTATTGTTGCGATAGTTGCCATCGAAAAAGTAAATTGATTAGAACAAATTCTCAGTGTTTTTTTCAAAACAGGCTTGGCCATTACCAGAATTTGTTTGAAAGTAACCTTTTGTTTACTCGTTCTTTTTCGAAACTTTTCTTTACTTGGAAGAATGATGTTCGAAAGATCACCTTCGATGGATTTTTCAGCTATGTCTTCCAATGCGAATAAAAACGCAGGGTTTACACAGGGTCCTGTTCCTTCAATTTTTTTTCCAGTGGTGTATATATATCCTCGCGACTCGTATCGGGTTACGTAGTCGATAATTGCTCCAGATGTTTCAAATCTATCTAGGGGGGATTTGGCCAGGAGTTTTAAGATTAGTCTGTTAAACCAGGCCGGAGTGTCTTTATTTAGTATTTTTGGTGGTACGGGCTCAGAGTCGAGGTGTAAACGCATCAAGGCTGCAGGGGACTCTGCGTCAAAAGGAATGGTTCCTGTGGCGATCTCGTAAAAGATAATTCCTAGGCTATAAAGATCTACGGATGGAGCAATGACATCACCTTCCCATATTTCTGGAGCCACATAGGCTGCAGATCCTACGATTTCGTTGTGAGCTGTGAGGTCAGAGCTTTGAGGACGGGCAACACCAAAGTCAGTAATCTTGATAGTGCCATCTTCAAGCAAAAGAATATTACCAGGTTTGAGATCTCTATGAACTATCCCGGCTTCATGAATAGCTTCAAGTCCTTCGCATATTTGAGAAACAATAGAGATTGTATTTTGAACTGGGAAGGTATTGGTATCAATCAGTACATCTAGTGAACTAGCTTTGATATATTCCATGGTAAAGTAAACTATATTACCATCAGCACCTACATCAAAAGTCCTCACCACATTCGGATGATTGACTCTGTGCATTAGCTTAACTTCTCTGAGGAATCTTTTAGTGTGTTGCT
>CALIEE010000266.1 GCA_938022485.1 uncultured bacterium
TATAGTCTCCAAGCCGCTGGCTCGCTGGCAATTTATTTTGGGCAAATATCTGGGATTGATCATGACCACTTCTTCCCTAGTTGTAATTATGGGACTCGGGCTTTGGTTATATATTGGACTTTATCAAGGAGAGCTAGACCCTCTAATCCTACTTGGCACAGCCTATGTCATACTTGAAGTAGCTATTCTCGCTGCAATTGCAATATTTTTCTCTACGGTAGCAGTTGAGGTACCGCTTACCGGCATCTTCACTCTTGGGGCTTGGATAGCAGGCCGAAGCATAAGTTACGTGAGAGTATTTCTAAACAAAGAAGGCACAGAGTCAGGTCCTTTGGTCTGGTTAACCAATTCTTTAGATTTGGTACTGCCTGATTTCGAAGTATTAAACGTCGCAGACGATCTCGTTCATGGAGTTAACCCGGGACTGGGCCATCTCGGCTACTCTTCTATATACGCTCTGCTATACTGCACTGCCGTTATAATCCTGGCTTCTGTAATTTTCTCTAAGCGTGAGCTGGTATAGCTAGGTTTTGGACATTCTAGACAAGACCTCTAACTAACCTGCTGAAGCTCCTTCTCTTTTAACTTAAGTAGTTTGGAATTAATCTTAGCCTTTGAGCCATCCATAAAGGTAACTTCTAGAGTCCAACCGTCGTCTTTGACCTCGACTTTCTCAGCTCGGTACCCTCTTCGAATCGCGCGCAAACGTCTTTTTTGGCTGTCGTCCAGCTGCTCAACATCCACACTTGCTGCCTTGGCGGCTTCTTTATCCACTTGTGACATTATGACCTTTTTTAAAACTAGCCGAGGATTTCTTTCGCTAAGGCACTAGCAACCTTGCCTTCAAATCGACCTTTGTACTTTTGATTCAATCCGCCCATCACGGCACCAATATTCCCTGCCCCACCGTCGACTAGCTCCTGAATCAAGGCACGAAGCTTATCTTCGGTGATTTCTTCACCCACATAAGCTTGAATTAGTTTTATCTCGGCCTCATTTTGCTCAACAAGGTCATCTCTTCCTGCTTCCTTTGCAAAACCTAAAGAATCTCTTCTCTTTTTAAGCTCCTTATTGATAATTGATAGAGCATCATCATCAGTAAGTTCTTTTCTAGAGTCCACCTCTACTTGTTTGAATGCAGCACTGATTCCACGAAGGGTAACCAGCTTCTCTTTTTCTCTAGCCTTCATTGCAGATTTAATATCTGAATCAAGTTTAGCTTTAATATCTGACATTCTAGCTACTCCTCTCCTAATCTTTGAGCAATTTCTTTACTTAAAAATTCTTCATTTTGACTGGTCTGCAGTTCTCCTTTAGATGCCCCTGCTCCCCCCCCATCAAGTGTATCTTGAGCCAACTCTGGCTGCCTCTTCAAACTTCTTGCTTTCAGGATACTAAGACAAAGCCCCACTAAAACAAATATTACAGGCACAGTCCATGCCAACAAGCGGGCTATACCTGCCTTTGGAGCAGCGAGGATGCTATCGCCGTAGGTCTCGTCTAGCCACGAAATAATCTCATCCTTGCCCTGACCTTGAATAGCTCTACCTTTAATTTTTTTCCTTAGTTCTAAAGCCTTGGTACTGGGGCAAGCTGAAAGAGTTCGTCCAGGACAATAAGGACTCATGATTGTAGAGGAGATTTCCTGACTAAGCTTCTCCCCAGGTAGGTCCGAAGCCTTTGCCTCACTTCCCGACAAGTGCACAAGCAGCAAAGCAGAGAGAGCCACTACTCTAAAAATTAAAGACTCTAAAAATCCAATTTGGTAAAATTGCCTCAAGCTGCAACTCCGTCTATGCTTCTCGCATGAATCAAAAAGCCAAAAAAACAGTTACGAGAAAAGCCGTCAATTGCCCTTACTGTAAGAAAAAGAAATCCTCTCTTGAAAGCGGCATTTGGCCCTTTTGCTCTACCAGATGTCAAACCGGTGATATTGGCAACTGGGCCTCGGAGAGTTATCGGATTTCAGGCGAAGACTCAAGTTCTCCTGAAGAGGAGGCTCTTGGTGAAATAATAAGCGACAGCAAAGACTATTGTTTCTGAGTTGAGAATTAACCTAACTCTTTAAACTGATCGATCACCGACCACTGAACCTCTGGATTATCACGCGAAAACTCTATTAATGAACATTCAGAAGGTATTTCCTCCCAAGCTTTTCCGCTGGCCCGAAGCATTGAAAAGTAACAGCGCTGACGTATCCAGTGGTCAGACCTCTTGTCTTCAAACAATTCGGAGAGGAGCTTTTTGACTTGAGGAGCTTCCGGGCCAGATTCCTCTCCACCAGCTAGGAATTCTCCGAGTACTCTTATAGCTGTGTCAGCCACATCATACTCCTCATCCCAAGCTACTCCGAGTGCAAAGTTAACTACCTGCTCAAGATAATCTTCCGTTAGCTCCCAATTTAAACAAAGAATTTCTATAACCAGAGAAACTATCAAGGGGTCTTCGTGTTTTAGAAAACTCTCCAAAACGCCCCTCTGATCTTTCAGATTAGCCCTCCCCATGACCTTTATTAGAGAATAGGTTTCATCCACTCCCGGCATTCGCACTTGCGCCTGCCTGCCGGAGCCTAGAGTAATGGTTCCTGTGTCCCCTCGAACATAATCACGCTCCACCCTAACTAGTTCTAAGGTAGCGACTATCGCCTCTACTTCTTCCTCTTCAGGGGCTTCACCCGAATTGATCCGATTTAGTATCTCTTCGGCATCGAGCTGAAAGAAAATATCTTCTTCCACACCCGTCATTAATCCTCACCCTTTGGGTTAGAGTCAGATTTCACAGAACTTAAATTCTCACCTGGCTCTTTAATAACTTCCCGAACACCATCTGGAAGCTCAGCTGAAGACTCAAGCTGCCTAATATAGAAGGGGTTGGCCTGCTGAACCAAACTTAAATGAGGGCTGAAAGTAGTGTCACTCTCTTCAATAATCACAGGCTGTGGTTTGCGATACTCTGCAATTAAATCGGATATTTCCTGCTTAAACTGAGACTTAAGCTTCTCTTCTGGACTTTCACCGTCTAAAACTTTGAGACCAACAAGTGGAACCCAGTCTGATTTCTCAGAATCTCGAATAGCCAGAAGCTTTAACTCCGAAATCCAATTGTAAGCCTCGGCTGCAATTGAAATTCTTTTTTTAAACTCTCCAAGGTCTTCAGGCTTTGAATCGACTTCAAGTTGATTCTCCTCAGACTCATCTCCTTCTTGAATAACTGCTGGAATAGCCTCAGGACCTCGTTTAAGAAGATCGATCTCCCATGGTGAAATTTCTCGCCCATACTCTTGTCCAGCATCAACATGAAGCCAAGTCTCTGGACCCAAAACTCTAAGAAGAGCAGAGAATTTCCTTAACTCGTACAGCACTTCCTCTCCAGCCCACTGTTTGAGAAAGCCCTCCTCCGAGAATACGGGTAAGGTGTCTCTCCCTTCTACCGAGACAGTGACAAAACGCTGAAGCTGCTCCGCAGCCTTGTTCCCAGGAGTCGGCAGTTCGGTTGGGGGGGCTGCCACAGGCTTCAGTGGAACAACCAAGGAAGATTCCAAGAGGCTCTCAAAAAAAGATTGAGCTGCTTCCTCACGACCCTCGTAGGCCTGCTTTAGTAAAGTTTGTAATTCTGACATAAGCTTCCGACTATTTTAGCGTTTTTGTATGGAAAATAAAGCCCCGGTCTGATAGATGCCTGATCGGGAAAAATACAAAATAATACAATACTTCACTCGTCTAAAGACTATGGATTGTTATCGAAAGGTTCTAGCTTCAAAAATTCACCGAGCTACAGTCACCCAAGCGGACCTGCATTATGAAGGTAGTATCACTATACCACCTGAGCTGCTTAGAGCCTCAGGAATTGCAGAATATGAAGCCGTATGGGTCTGGAACGTGAACCAAGGAACTCGGTTCGAAACCTACGCTATTGCTGGAGAATCTGGCTCAGGAAACATATGTGTAAATGGAGCTGCCGCCCATTTAGCAAGTCCTGGTGACCTAATAATCATTGCCTGCTTTGTCAGTATAGATAGCGACAAAGTGGCCAGTCACAAGCCAAAACTTGTTTTTGTCGACCCCAATAACAAGCAAATAATGGCTGGGGTTGAAGAAGAGGTGGCTGGTCCCAGCACCAGAAAATAAACACTAGAAACTAGAAGAAACACTAGCTATTCCCGACCTATTAAGTGTCCCTTCCTTTACTCTTGCCAATATCAAAGTGTACGAGTAATACTGCGCAGCCGAAACGGATGCTGGCTTTCAGTAATCCAATTGTAGTGCAATGATATCTCAGGATACTCCCCTGTAGCTCAGTTGGTAGAGCAACGGACTGTTAATCCGTTTGTCG
>CALIEE010000267.1 GCA_938022485.1 uncultured bacterium
CAGGGAATCACTGGTCAACATGGTAAAAAACAGTGAATTTCCGGATGACACTAAAAGGCATTACTTAGAGCTACTAAGAGATGTAATCCATAAAGACTACCTAGAAATTCTCGAAAAAGAGATTACTAAAGCCTTTGTATACTCATATCAAGAGCAGGCTGACTCCCTTTTCCAAAACTACCTGGACCATGCTGAGGCCTATGTAAACAAGAGCAAGCTTACGGACCGCAACACCAATGAAGAACTTAACCCGGACGAAGCTTTCCTTAAGTCCATTGAGGAGCAAATTGCCATTATCGGAACAGCTGCTGACGGATTTAGACAAGAAGTAATTGCCTATCTTTGGTCTATTGGCCGTCGAGGAGAAAATGTCTCTTACGAGTCCTACGAACCTTTGAAAGAAGCTATCGAGAAAAAGCTAATGGCTAGTGTTCGAGATGTATCCAGAATCATTACTAAGGCTAGAACAAGAGATTCAGACCAACAGCAAAAATACAGTGCTATGGTGGAACAGCTAATTGCAAATGGCTATCCCCCATCCTGTGTAGATGTGATTTTGAAATACGCTGCTAATCACCTCTGGAAAGACTAGGCTAGTCAATGTCGACTATTTTTAGACCATATGTATCCGAGGAAAGACGTTCGGACAGAAGTGCTCGCGATCGCCAGCGACATCGCCAAAAGATCCGAGACTCTATCAGAGATAATATCGCTGATATTATAGCCGAAGAATCTATTATCGGTTCCAGTAGGGACAAAATTATCAAAATCCCTATTCGTTCAATCAAGGAATATCGTTTCATCTACGGGGATAACAGTCCAGGCGTTGCACAGGGACAAGGAAACTCTCAGCCTGGAGATGTAGTTCAAAAAGGAAACCCTGGACAACCAGACGCCTCAGGGGAAGCCGGCAATACGCCAGGAGTTGATGCTTTTGAAACTGACATCTCCCTTGAGGAACTTGTAGAAATAATGTTTGAAGACTTAGAGCTCCCTGATCTTCAAAAAAAGGCTCTAAGAGAAGTTGAAAGTGAACGTTTCCAAAAACGTAAGGGTTATAAGTCTGAAGGTATTCGAGCCAGGCTAGACAAGAGAAGAACTGCTCGGAATAGAGTTCGAAGAATGGTTGCAACCAAAGGAAGTCTCAAAAATGAGGCTCCTGAGCCAGAGAACGAAGAACGTTCAAGCTTCCCCTTTCATAGGGAGGACATGCAATATCATCGAGTAACTACCGACCGCCGACTCCAATCTAATGCTGTCATCATCTGCATCATGGATACTTCAGGATCTATGGGAACGGTAAAAAAATATCTTGCCCGTAGTTTTTACTTTCTTCTCTACCAATTTGTCCGTCTCAAATATCAAAAAGTAGAAATAGTATTCATAGCTCACCATACCGAAGCTAAGGAAGTAAGTGAGGATGAGTTTTTTCATAAAGTTGAATCAGGAGGAACTTATATATCTTCTGGATACAACCACGCTCTTCAGATTATCCAAGAGCGATACCACCCTTCTCTATGGAACATCTACGCTTTTCACTGTTCAGATGGAGATAACTTTTATAGCGATAATGATAAAGCATTGGCTGCAGCAAATGAGCTATGCGACACCTGTAACCTATTTGGATATGGAGAAATAAAACCCTCCGGTAGCGCCTATTACAGCGGCAGCATGTTAGAAGTCTTCTCAGGAGTAACCAAAGAAAACTTTCAAGCCATTGTTATTGAAAAAAAAGAAGACCTTTGGTCAGGTTTTAGAGCCTTTATGATGAAAGATGCTGCTGTTAGTGATGTGGTGGGTGGTGACAAACAAAAAGAGGCTGAAGCCAATGCTTAGCCTAGAGGAACTTGCCCAGTGGGATGACAAGATCCTAAAGCTCGTAGATAAATACGGTTTAAACTGCTACCCCCAAGAATTCGAGATTTGCGATCATTTTGAAATGCTCGGCTACATGTCCTACTCGGGTATGCCCTCACGCTATCCACACTGGTCTTGGGGTAAGTCCTACGAGCGGGAAAAAACTCTCTATGACTATGGAGTTGGTGGGCTTCCCTATGAAATGGTAATCAATACTAATCCTTGTCTTGCTTACTTAATGCGAGACAATACTGATTTACTTCAAATCCTAACCATCGCTCATGTTTATGGGCACAATGATTTCTTTGCAAATAACTTCACTTTCACTTCCAGCACCAGAGCTGAATACGCTCTTGAAATGTTTAAAAATCATGCAAATCGCATTCGTTCCTATATTGAAGACCCTTCAATTGGAAATGAAAAAGTTGAGGCAATTCTTGATGCCGCTCATTCGCTAAGTTTGCAGCGTTCAAAAAATATGGCGATAAAAAAGCTTGGCCCAAAACAGCAGCAAATAGCTGCTTTAGAAGCAGCAGAAATACCTTATGATGAGTTCAGTAATATTCACACTGCTCCAGAATATCAACAGCCTGAACTAGACAAATTCCCCCTACAAGCAGAACAAAATTTACTCGAGTTTATTGCTCGCTATGCTCCTGGTCTCGAATCCTGGCAACGAGATGTTATTCAGATTGTGGATAAAGAAGCCCAATATTTCATTCCTCAGATTGAGACCAAGATTATGAATGAAGGTTGGGCCAGCTATTGGCACTATAAAATTTTGAATGAATTGGACTTACCTCAAGGTCTGCACCTAGAATTCTTAGTTCGGCACAACCAAGTTCTACGTCCGACACCAGGTGGGCTGAATCCATATCACCTAGGTTTTATTATCTGGCAGGACATCGAGCGTCGCTGGAATGAAGGAGAAACAGGAGTGGAGTTCACAGACTCTAATCCCGAAGAAGACATAGCTAGTCTTGATGAAAATGAGACCCCCGGCAGAAAGAAGATTTTTGAGATTAGAAAGTCTGATCGAGATGTATCTTTTCTTCGAAGATTTCTGACTGAAGAAATCATGCGAGATCTTGACCTCTTTCAGCACGAGAAGCGTGGTAAAGAAAGGGTCGTAACCAAAGTCTCAGATCAGGAAAGTTGGAAATCAGTCAAAGAAACCATGATCAAAGGTGTAGGCATGGGCTCTATTCCAGTTATGCTTATTGAAGACGCTAGTTTTGGAAAGGACCGCAGCCTACTAGTCAGGCATGAGCATGATGGTAGAGACCTACAACTAGAACATGCTGAGCGAACACTGAAACATCTAAATACTCTTTGGGGGCCAGGGGCTATTATTGAAACTATTATCAACGGTAGAAAATCTCACCTAAAGATTGCCGATGAGAGTCTAAAGGTCGACCGCATTTAAACAGGTTAACTTAAAGAGTAATTGAGCCTCCAAAAACCGTAAATCGACTTCGACACTGAAGTGGCCTTACAGACAAGTTAAGAACTTCAGTGTCACTATCAATTAATAAAATGAACTAGTCACGACTTGATCTGACACTCTCACTAATCTAGAGAGTAAAAACGGGTCATGGTAGAACTCTGGTGTATCAATAAACCAGAGGACCATTGCCCCCTAGGGGGCAAAAATTCTCGACTTAAACAGAGATAAGGGTATTCCAGTCGTCTGAATTGTGAGAAGTATCTATAAGTAGATCATCATCAACCCAAACTTTACCAATATCAAAACCTCCATAAACCCCAATATTTAATGGCAACAAGCCTGTTTTTATTTTTCTCAAATTTAAACGTATATCTGTACTTTGCGAAAACGCCGACTTTCCTGTAAAACGTTCATTTCTATAGCCTCTCAGTCCTGTTTTTGCTCCTACATTTGCCGCTTGGTAAAACTGAAACTCATCCCCAAGATTAAAATGCCCTCTAGATTTTGTTGCCAAAACTAACTGCCCACTATGAATGAGTTTATAATCAAAACTCAATTCAGGGATGATATATCCAAAACCATCAGACGCTTTTAGATTATTTACATACCCAGCGCTTAATGCGAATTTCATTCCCATGGTTGGGAAAGCCGCATTATCACTGTTCTCATATTGATACACAATTTCAGCTCCCAGAAAATCATTTTCTATATCTTCATCACTAATATTGTAAAACTGATTAATGAATCTGTCTTGCGTTTCTTCTATTTCAATAGATTCGTATTTCAATCCAACTTTAAAACTAGCTCCTAAATCACCTCGCCAAATAAGGGCAGGTTCAAATCTTAACGTTTGTAATTTAACGCGATTATAGTCTAAATCTACATCTAAACCATCATTTTCATCTGCTTCAGGATTTGGTGTACTATTCCCATAACCAAAAAAGTTAATAGCATAGTTAGGACTTGTAAATCTGGTATCTATAGCTAAATTCCAGTTCCCTATTATATTGGCAAATTCGGCATTATATCCTAGTTCAAATCCGTTGGTTGCAAAATAATAGGCTCCAGACACTGTATGCTGTGCGGTAAACGGATTACGTTCGAAACCATACTTAGTGTATGTATTAGAAAATCCAATTTTAAAGCCATCATCTGGATTAGAGCCTAATGAAGGAATAAGTTGATTACTGTTATTCTTTAATTTCTTATAATCGTACACATTCGTTTC
>CALIEE010000268.1 GCA_938022485.1 uncultured bacterium
GCGTCTAGGCATTCAGTTTCAGACATACCTGAAAGTTCTCTTATTTTTGATAATGAATTCAAGCCATTGCATAGCTTAAGAAACTCTAGCATGGGCTCATTCAGCTTTACGAACTCAAAGCGACAATTTACTGAAACTCCAGGAAAGACGTCCTCGTGGATGCTAAGCGGGCAGCAGAAAGGTTTTTTAAGCTCTGTAGAAACCGGAAGCTCTGAGCTGAAATATTCTATAGCCTCGCCGGCTAACAAGCTTTGAATAGTTTTCGAGTCAGAGACTTTAGCTAGCTCAGAGTAAGGAATTGAAGCTGGCCAGCTATTTGAAAGAAGACTTAGTGCTTCTGCTACTGATTTTTCAAACCTTATTTCTTCGCCTAAAGGTGAATAGAAAAGAGAAGGCTCAGCCCCGTCCTCTGCTGGTACGAATTTGCTGGTAAACCAACCTGCTTCAAGCATAGAGGTTGGGCTCTTTGCCGGATTTTTACTTTTTAGGAGTACAACATTCCTAATACTTCTTTCGTTTATTCTTTGAGCTGATGGAATGGCTTTTAATCCGAGGTCTATAACTGGATCTAGTGTTTCTATATCATGAGCTGAGATAAGTTTAGCAAACTCGCTTGAGGAACAACAATCTGCATCTGGGTTTAAAAGCTCATGAAATATAAAGCTATCTGATGCTTCAGTGAGAACAT
The DNA here is from genome assembly GCA_938022485.1 of uncultured bacterium. Classification (GTDB taxonomy): domain Bacteria; phylum Bdellovibrionota_C; class UBA2361; order SZUA-149; family CALKYB01; genus CALKYB01. The sequence continues at coordinate 689 of CALIEE010000268.1, forward strand.
TTCTGGCTTCTTCAGCTAGTTTTAATCCATGAACTGAACTTTCGCCAATTTGACTAAGTTTTTCTCTGGCTTGATTAGGAGTTTGACAATTATCGCGAAGAGTCTCCGCCAGCTCGCTTCTACTTTTCCAACCTGGATAGAGATTATGATTGAAAACGGCAAAGCCAGCTTCCTCTAGGGCTTCAGAGGTTACTTTCAGAAGTTGTTTTCTAGAGTCTGTGGGTATCCAAGAATAAACACCATAAGCTAAAATCACGTCGAACTTCCTAGAGACTTTAAAGTTTTCGAGTTCGACTGCTTCAAATTTAACATTGCTTAAGTTGAGATCTCTGGCAGTAGCTGATGCCGCTTCAATAGCTTTTTTGTCGCTGTCGATACCGAGAAAGGTTTTACTAGGATTAAACCAAGCTAAAGAAATTAAGTAGCTCCCCTGACCACAGCCAACTTCTAGTAAAGAATTCCAAGGCTTCGTCTCGAATCCTGCCAGCTCTACCCTTAGGCGGTTAAAATCAGGGTGTTTATTCGGAGTAGGGCGAGCTACAAAAGGGAATTTCTGATAATTCATATTGAGCAATAGATACGTTTTGACCTAGTTTGAACATAGTCTATGTTAAATACATAGTTAAAGTTTCAAGGGAGATAATATAAGATGCCTCGTTATGGTAGATTTCCAATGGGAAGGTTTCCTGGGAGAATGGGTGGGAGAGGTCGAAGAAGAGGCCGCTTTAGATTATGGCCGATTGCTTTATTTGCTTTATTTGGCCTCTTCTATTTTTTCTCAAATTCCGAAACAGTTGAAATAACCGGCCGGCGGCAGATTGTAGATATCTCTGAAGATCAGGAGATAGCTCTTGGTCTTAATTCCTATAATCAAATTTTGAATCAATCTAATGTCGTTCCTCAAGGGCAGGAAGTTGATCTTGTTAATGAAATTGGGCGAAGAATTGCTAATGTTACCGGAGAGACTGATTTTCCTTGGGAGTTCAACTTAATACGTTCGGACCAAGCCAATGCTTTCGCATTACCAGGTGGAAAGGTTGCAGTTTATACTGGAATTCTACCAGTAGCTAAAAATGTAGATGGGCTAGCAGTAATTATGGGGCATGAAGTAGCTCACGCGATTGCGCGTCACGGTGCTGAAAGAATGACTCACCAGAAGCTCAAGCAATGGGGCACTATGGCGATTGGAATGGCCGTGGGAGAGATGGATATTGGCACTCAGAGGACAGTAATGGGTGCTTTGGGTGTGGGATCTCAGTTTGGAATCATGCTTCCTTTTTCCAGGAAACATGAGAGTGAAGCTGACTATATTGGCCTCATTTATGTCGCTAGAGCTTGTTTTGACCCTAGAGAAGCCCCGAAAGTTTGGGAGAGAATGGAAAAAGCCAGCAAAGGGGATGGGCCTGGCGAATTTATGTCTACTCATCCTAGTCCAAAAACAAGGATAGAGCAGTTTAACAAGTGGATGCCAGAAGCTTTAGCTGAGAGAGAAAAACATTGCGGTAATCGGTTAGGCTTTTAAAATAGACAGAGAGAGCTTTCAATTCTTTAGTCACGATGAGGTTAATAATGAAATACTTATGTTCAGTTTTTATTCTTTTATTTTTTGTTCCTTCTTTGGCGCAGGCTCAGGAAAATGAGCTAGTCTTTACTAATAGACAAAGTATAGGTGATGGTAAGAATGGAAGGACTTGGTCTCAGTGGAAAAAAGATGTCGGAGACAAGCGAATTGGCAAAGTTACTGTTATTGCTCGAAGACAAAGGGGGAAGAACGTCTATTTAAATCTCCGTTTCGGAAATGGAAGAACTCTAGATAACGGAAAAAGGGAGTCTCTAGTCGGCAACGACCAGCAAACTCTAAGCTGGAATGTAGGTGGACAGCGTTCTAGTGGGGAGCCATTGGTTCTCAAGGTATATAATGGGAAGGCTTTGATAGAGTCGGTTTCAGTTGAGGTTTTACCAGAACTTCCCAAACCAAAACCTAAACCTGCAGCAGTTCAAAATTCACAGCCTGCGCCAGCACCTGTGGCTAGGCAAAGTAGAGAGGAAAGGCGGAATAGTTTGGATCCGGAAGCTCGCAGTGGTTGTGAGCGGAGAGAAAGCCTACGCCGAGCTACAATTGAAGTTGCTAAGGTGAAAGAAAGCGGCGGCTTGTTCTCAGGAAAGCGTAGAGTTGCTGGTAGTATTAAAGCGGCTTGTGTTGAGGAAGCTGGCTATTATGAAAATGGACAGCTAGTAAGCTCTTTCGATTTACCTTTTCAAAACCGCTTTAGCCGTAGTCAATTTGAGGTTCAGGTGCGTTCTGGAAAGAATGGTGAGTTTCGAGTGCTCACCTACGACGGTAATGAAGAGGTCTTAAATGTCGACGAAATTATCGTAGAAGCCGGTGAACAGGAGAGACTAAATCGAAAACGTCGCAGGCAGGGAATTCCTTATTCTGGACGTGGACGATAATAGAAACCTTGCAGTTCGAGCTTTAGTTTATGGAAGAGTGCAGGGAGTTGCATTTCGCCACAACACTAAGCTTAGGGCTGAAAAGCTTCGTTTGCATGGCTGGGTTCGAAACAATCCTGAAGGAACTGTGGAAGTCTTTGCGGAGGGAAGAGTGGAGGACATTGAGGAGTTTAAAGAGTTTCTTAAAGTCGGAGCCCAACCAGCTAAAGTAGAAAAAGTAGAATTTTTTAATGTTAACCCTAGTGATGAATTTAGCAGTTTTAAAATTATTAGGTAGAGCAACTTTTTTTACCCTATTGGTTTTTTCTCTTACAGCTCAAGCCGATAGTTCTCAGGAACAAAATTCAAAAGATAAAGTTCTTAAACTGAAAGAGTCTTGCAGTGGGGTTCTTTATCGCTCTAAAAAAC
>CALIEE010000269.1 GCA_938022485.1 uncultured bacterium
GTTCACATAGTGATCCAGTCGATGATAACCAGCTCCTCTAAAGTTAAATTGTGGATCATTTGCAGGAGACAAAGGTAACGACACTCCTCCACTTAGTATGCTATCGAGTTCGAGGAAGCTATTAATCGTACCACCTGTAAGAGGTATTCCACCTCTCGAGGCAACTTCGAACCACCTTCTCCTATCTACTTGATCCCCTTGTAAAACCTCATCTCCAGAAGAATTAATCGTTATGAAATCATACTGCCCATCTGCGTTGGCTCGAGTCCAAGTCCTGATAATGTTAAACATAGCAGGACAAATACCTTTCTCTTGCTGCTCTGCCCCACATTCCGCATCATTGGTAACACAACCATTTCTATAAATTGAAACTAACCCCTGAGGACTATAGAAAGGCGGAACCACCTTTGTAATCATTCCTTCTCCTGTTCCATTTGCCGGCCTATTTTCAGCATCCACAGGATCGTTAATGGTAATAATTATATCTCCGTAAGTTTCTTTAAAGTCTTTTACAACCTGTATAACTTCAGCGAGAAGAGCTTCTTTATCATTACCACCTGCTAGAGGTTGGAAAGCCGTGTGGTCACTACCAAGAAATAACCTATCGACAACACTAAAGGCATTTGGATCTGCAGTTCCAGTTCCTCCTTCAATAAGAAGACTTGAGGCTAGGTTGGGATTAGTACTTACCTGCGCACAGCAAACACAGTAGTCGTAGCGATCTTGAACTAGCCCTGGTCCAGCTGCTACCCCAAGATCAGGCTGACCCTCTACTTGGGTTTGTCCACCTTCTGCGGTCTCCGCAGGATTCTCTGTTCCACATTCCTGGTTACAAAGATTAAAATTCAGGCGATATCTAGTTGAAGTAAAATCTCCTGCATTTGAACCGGCAAGACATTGAGTAATTTTCTCCTCATTGTCATCTATAATATGAGCAAGTGATGGATCAGAAAGTCGTGCTACTGCCCAGTTCATTTGCTTGAGAAGATGATTATTAACTCTCATCTGTTTTTGTTGCTCAACTGTAGCAAGCCCAGCAGCTACTGTTTTATCCAAGTAATTTAGAGTAAGAAGAGCTACTGAACGAACAGACTCATACATATCTAGATAGCTATCTCGAAGCGCCTCGTTAGCTAGAAAACCGTCACCCATTTTATTCAAAGTCTGAAAAATGGGCATTCTTCGCTTCAAAAGTTCCTTATCCACTCCCAAGTGAACACTTGACAAACTTCTATACCGGTCTGATTCACCTTCAGGCCCCCCTGATCCGGCAACACCATGGAGATTAGCCTTCCAAGCGAACTCCATGTATTTTTTATTTTGAAAACTTTCAGATTCAAGAACCAAAGCTGAGCCAGTGTAAGCAGCGATACTAGCTTCAGCAGAAGTCATATCATCCTCTGCAGCTGTGGTTATCGCTTCAGAAATGGCACCGGCTTGTTCTTGAGCTGCAGTTGTCGGTCCTGTATTTCCGCCACTCTCACCAGCAACATTACCTGGCGCTCCACCTTGATCACGCGAAGGCTCACTACCGTAATCACTTCCACTGGGAACAGCTCTCACATGGGTGTTATAAGAACCTCTTGTTTTAGCCGGGTTAGGGGCTCCACCAACCGATCCTCCAGTAGAGTTACAGTTTCCAGTTAAATTGACACAAAAGTTAAAATTTCCAAGAGGACCGGCATTAACATTAAACTGACCGCCTCCAACATAATCGACATTCACATCAGGATCACGGATAAAACCAATTAGCTCGTCCAATCGAAAACCATCAAAATTGTAGCCAGCTGGTAGCTGACCGATGGTTTGTTCAAATTCTTCAGCTGAAATGGTTTCACCAAAAAGAACTACCTGACCATTTCCCGTCACACCAAAATCACCTGCATCTGCCGTTCCATTCTCAATCGAACTAATAGCTCCATTAAAGACATTGGCAATTTCAACTTCGTCGGCATTAGTGGGAAGTGCATTAATAATCGCTGCACTATCTGAGGCAGTAAGCCCTCCTTCGCTTTGAGCACCTCTGATAATCGTATCTAAAATATTGCTCTGCTCGGCATCATCGATACCACGATCATTTAGCTCCTGCCTAACATTCTGTAAGTCTTCACGAATATCTTCAGGGGCTTCCAAAATAGTTTGCTCAGCTTGAGAGGGTGTTTCTGTATCTTGCGCAACAGCTGGAACTGATAAAACTAACGAAGCCAACAAAGCCGAGGCTATAAAATAAGTACTACGAATTTTCATTCCTTCTCTCCTATCCAAAAACCTAGAATCTTACCGATATCTTCTTCTCTTTCCCTGTTACTGAAGTTCCTTCTCTGAAGGACTCTTCTGCATTATGGCCACCGGTCTGACCTACTTTTCTATTCTTAATCTTATTGGTTTCAGCTGTCATATCCCCAGAAAGACCTTGGGCAACTCTGACAAACTCATACATATTTTCGAAACTTTGCTCGCCGCTTTTAATGTAAGCTTTCTTCGAGTTGCTTGTCACAACTACCACTGCAGGAACAAAAGCTACTTGTAGTTGCCTGGCTACTTTCTCGCCCTGAGCAATTGGAAGTGTTAAACCAGTATATTTTTTATAAGAGTCTAGCCAACTGTCTGGGGTCTTACCCAAAGTAACTGCTGTCATTCTAACATTAGAGTCATTCTTTGTAGCTTGGTAGAGTCGCTCAACGTCCGAAGCCATGGTTCGACAGAACTTACAATTTAATGAAAAGAAGTAGAGAACTTCAACTTCACCCTTAGGGTCCGCTTCAATTTTCCTCATTGCATCTTTATGAGAAGGGCTGAATACAGAACCCATATCCTGCCTAGCTTCAACCAACGCCTGATCAATCATATCTGGCGCACGGTAGTAACCCTCTTCATCAAGCTTTCCTTGATCGTGAAGTGTTTTTGCGACTAAAGCTGTCCACTCCCTGATGTAAAACATCATATCCGTCATATACTGAGTCCATCTAGAGGCATAGGCCTGAGCAGTCTCCTTATCTCCAGAAACTAGTGCGCTAAAACCATCTCTAATTGAAGAGGGTGCGTCTTTCTCAATCCTCAAAGGTTGCTTCTCTGACGCTGGACGACTTTTGGAAGGCTTATCGCGATCGATTGTTTCAAGAGGCTGCTTGCGAATAGTCTTGTCTTCAGCTTGAAGTTCCAGCTCATCTACTGGAACAGTTCCGTCTACAATCTCGACACCCTGTCCCTCTGATTCTTCGTTAATCACATGAACAACTTCAGCACCCTTGCGAGAGTCAAATACGTTGGTTGATGGCAACTTGTTTTCAAAGAAATTCATATTGGAACGTTTCTGTTCCAAATCTTGATCAGCAAGTGAAATAGCTGGAATCAACAAAACACCAAAAAAGGCGAGCGTCAGTGCTGTCACGAAAAGTGAAGCTAAATACTTCGTATCGGTGTTAAATTTTCTAATGCTAAACTGCATAATCCTTTACTCAAAATCTAGCGGCAATTCTAAATGGATAATCACCACAACCTGCTACCCTTTCTATTTTTCCAAAGAGACCATCTCCGGCAATGCGGGCACTTAAACTAAACCTCTATAATTATTATGCTGTTCAACTCCCATTGCGTGATCTCACTGCATGAATTAAATTTCATTTTTTTCTGAATAATTAGAAGGGGTTAGGTCTCATAGAATAAGTATTCTAGGAAAAACAGAAATTAATTTTGCTTCAAAAAAAATTAATAAATTTCGGCTACTAGACTATCCCCAAAAAAGGCCAGTCCAAGGCCTAGGAAGCCTAAAAGCTATTTTTAAATATTGGCAGCCAGAAATAGTGAGGTAGAATGGGATATTTCAATTAGTTTGAAACGAATGTATTGAGGTAAAGCATAAACAGAGATACCCTGCCTAAAAGATTTGCAAAGCATCTAGCACCTTAGAATGCCAGGGATTTACCTCAATCAACCTAGGCAAAAGTTCATCTAAGTCATC
>CALIEE010000270.1 GCA_938022485.1 uncultured bacterium
TGGTAAGTTTCTCTAAGCTCTAATAGTTCAGGGTTAGCTTCTGAGACTTCAGGCAAACTATTACTCTGTTCAACAACTTGGACTGAGATTGATTCTATTGGCTGGATTGAGTTCAGGGAAGCTCTAGCAGTTTCTTCTTTCGCAAGTTTTTTTGCAGATAAATCTTGTTTTAAAGAGATATCTTTTTCACTAGTGACGACATCGGTCTTTTTCTTTTCAAACTCCACCGCCGATGCCAAAACAATTGTATCTTGTTTCAAGGTTTTTCCCGATGGCAGGTCCGATAAACCAGCTTTTTGTAGGGCTAACTCTACCCGCCCTCCGCAGTCTTTTAGTTCAATTTCCTCCAGCGTTGCCATTGCTCGCTTATACTCAAGATCATTTCCACTTTCCTTAGCCTTTTCGGCAAGTGCAACTTGAGAACCAATAGACGATAAGTTTGAGCGTAGCTCTGCGATTCGAACTTTTTCTTCACGCAAAGCTTTCAAATCAGCTCCGAGATTACAAAACGAATTAGAGAGGGTCTTCAATTTCGATTCTAAGGTACTAAGCTGCTCAGAACCCTGCTTAAAACAAGCTTGAAGTCCGTGGCCTTCAGCAATCGAGCTGTAAAGTAAAGATAGTCCACTTTTAATACTTTGTTCTCTATCCTCAACCCCTGGACTATCGCAACTACTGGCAATCTCATTTCTTACTCGGCTTAAATATTGACCACCGTCTTGAAACTCTTTGAATTCGGGCGATTTGAGAACTCTAGACAGTCGAATCGATGCAAGCTTCCCTACTATAGCCGAGCTGCCTCCAGAGTTTGAAAAGGCCGACACCATCTTTGGGAGACGTCGGAATACATACTGCTGCCTCGGGTAATTGTCTCCTCTCAGCTTACGTTCAGCCAACTTCCTAGCTTCTTTCTCCCGTCCCGGAACAAAATCCATTCGCTCTAGGCTAAACTTCGTTAGGCAACGAGCAAAAACTAATTGGGCTCGATCCTTCATTCCTTCAGAGGCTAAAGAAGCAACCATCTCAGAGACTCGATTCCAATAATCCTCAACGGAAAAAACAGGATTAGATGATTGCAACTCCGCCAGCATAATCGCTCTTTGACCAGAAAGATGCTCGGAACAGCTAGACACCCCTTCCGTCATGATGCCCGAATAATCACTACTGCAGGCCAGCGGAGAGACGCTGGAGTTTGTGTCGAGTCCCTCCAAAATATCACTAAGCTCAAGACCGTTCGAGCAAGATTCAAAAGGGCTATTGGGAACCGAAAATGCAGGATCAGCTAACAACCCAATCACTAGAGCTATCTGACAGCAGTATCGGGTCATAAAATCCTTAAATCGGTGAGATAAGAGTAATTGCATTACCTTCTACGCATAACATTACTCAAAAACATTAGATAAAATCAAACTACCGCAAGATCCTGTAGACTTACAGAAATCATTAACTAGTCAAGCTACAAAGGGCAAGCCCAGAGAGTTAGCATGTATCAAGGAATTTCCATCACTTAGCTCAGGATGAAAAGTAGCCACCACCACGTTTCGACAACGCACCAAAACGGGGTCACCTCTCAAAGTAGCCAAAACCTCGACGTTTTTTCCAACTCGCTTTATTCTAGGAGCTCTTATAAATACCCCCTCAATAGAACTAATCCCCTTACCTAAGAATTTTTGTCCATGCTCAGTCAACGGAATTTCACTCACAGAAGAATCGACCTGTCTCCCGTAAGAATTACGCTCAATATCTATATCAATTAACGATAAAGAGGGTTGAGAAGGGTTTTCTACAACTTTTGCAGCCAATATGGCCCCGGCACAAGTAGCAAAAACTCGCTTCCCAGAATCCGAAAACTCAATTAGAGCTTCTCGAAAATCTTGGTCTAACAACTTCAGTAAAGTGGTTGACTCACCACCTGGAAAAATCAAAGAGGCAATTTCCGAGAGCTGCTCTTTCTTCTTAACCAAAAGCGTAGAAACGCCTAGCTGAGAAATTTTCTCACAATGACGAGCGTAATCACCCTGTAAAGCCAATACTCCGGCGGGCTTCACTTACCAACCACGCTCCTGAAGTCTCTCTTCGGCTGGGATGGAACTCATTTCAAGACCAGGCATTGGCTCTTTAAGTTTTCTTGAAGCTTCCAATACCTTTGCCGGCTCATTATAATGAGCTACTGCTTGAACAATTGCATCCGCTCGCTGAGCTGGATCCTCTGATTTAAAAATACCAGACCCTACAAATACAGTTTCTGCTCCCAGTTGCATCATTAAAGCTGCATCCGCCGGAGTGGCCACACCTCCCGCAGCAAAGTTTGGCACTGGTAAATGACCATGCTCGGCAACCCATTTCACTAAGTCCAATGGAGCCTGTAATTCCTTGGCAGAAACAAATAATTCATCCTTACTCTGGGAAGTTAACTTTCTGATATCACCCATCAGCTGCCTCATGTGTCGAACAGCCTCAACAATGTTGCCACTGCCAGCTTCCCCTTTGGTTCGAATCATCGCGGCTCCTTCCGCAACTCTTCTCAAAGCCTCACCGAGATTTCTCGCCCCACAAACAAAAGGAACTTTAAACTCAAACTTATCGATATGATTAACTTCATCAGCGGGTGTAAGCACCTCACTCTCATCAATAAAGTCAACTCCTAATTCTTCTAAAAGTTGAGCCTCCGCGAAATGACCAATTCTGACTTTAGCCATAACTGGAATAGTCACCACAGCCATTATTTCCTCGAGCACTTCAATGGAGGACATTCTAGCTACTCCACCCTGCTTTCGAATGTCGGCTGGCACCCGCTCAAGAGCCATCACAGCAACGGCTCCAGCGTCCTGGGCAATCTTTGCCTGCTCAGCATTCACGACATCCATAATAACGCCGCCTTTTAACATTTCAGCTAAGCCTGTATTAACTTTAAGACTTGAGCCGCCTGAACCGTTTAAACCAGAGCCGTTTGAAGAATTCGACATCGAAGAAGACCTCCTGATACAGTTTACTTGGGCTTACTCCATCACGAAGAAAAGACCCTGAAATTAGAAGGGCATAGTCTAGACCAAATTGAAAAATAAATACATAGATCGGGTATAGGAATAGTATTAACACATTAATTCAATCAACTTTAAGCACTTTGTCAGCCAAGTATCGATATCCACTGATTTGTTTCCTGTTCAACTGCTTGTTTGCCGTGCAGTTCGTTGCTGCTCAAGACTCGCCCGATGATTTATTTTCAGCTGAAACCGAAAAAACTGAAGATCTAATTTCGCTTTCCGACTTGGCTTCCGAAATCAAGGAAGAGGAACCAAAGCTAAAAACTGTCGATGGTAAAGGCGAAAATCAAAAATTTCTTAAACTTGAAAATAGTTTTTCTCGTC
>CALIEE010000271.1 GCA_938022485.1 uncultured bacterium
TTCAAGAAAACACCAATTCTATTAAAACTTTAGGCACTTTGTTCATAGGACTCGATGCTCACTAAACTTATCAGGCCAACATTGCCGTAAAACGCAGACCAATAACTGATAAAGTCCTTTTATTAGTGCTAAGTATACCGATACCAGTAGTAAAGACTAGGGCTCGTGAACAAAATAGTGGGAATCCCGTAGCAATACTACGTTATTTTTGCCAATTTAGTCCTTAATTTTGAAAGATTTAGTCATACCGACTAGCTTTACTGGCTCTTTTGCCATATCATACATTTTTCGAACACCCAAAATCGACGAAACCGCCAGATGCAGTCCTTACTGATTTTTAGCAATTCGCATCAGCTCCCTAAGTCTTTAGAGGAGATCCAAGCTATTTCTACCAGCCCATGCTTAAAAGAGTTGAGCTTAGTTCCTAAAGCTTTCGATGAAGACTGGCCTAAAATTTTAGATTCCCTTTGTACTGCAGTTATTGATTCCTCAAGTCTCAGCCTAAACCAACTAGAAAGAATCTTTAAATTAACTGTTGAAGAAAGAGGCTTACCTGTCATTCTTCTCACCAGCGAAGACAATGATATTAATATCCCTCAAAGCTTAAAACTAGCGGCATTCGCCTGTGAACCTATCACTGATTTAAACGAGGAAGACTTAGCCAGACTAGTGCTTGAGGGGAAGAGAAGAATTAGTTTCAGGCGGTCTCTAGAAAAAAATACAGTTCTTGAAGTCTTGATTAAAGACATTGCATGCAAACTAGTTGAACCGATAAACCCAAAAGCTGAATACAATAAACCTCTATTTTATGCCGTAAGGTTAATCTCACAAAAATTCAATGCGATTGAATCTAGGCTCCAAGTCCTCTCAGACGATCGGAGCTCTTTCTCTGTACTTCAAAAGTGGACACCAGAAATACGTATTCCCCAACCACCATCTCAAAATGAAACCTCCGTAAGTTCATATCCCTGGTTGATGCAAAAACTGCAAAACAAAAATATTGTCACTATTGAATGTCCTGAAAATCTTCCGAGCTACGCCCAAGGAGAGAAAAGTGCTTTGAAGGCAGAGAAAAACCCTCGATGTATTGAGATTCCTCTCTTCCACGGAGAAGATATGGAAGGTTACTTAAGCCTATTTTTTGAGAACTCTCCCCCAATTCTCAACGTCTATCAAAAAAAACAGCTGGGAATTTTATCCGATGCCTTAGGGAACTACATAGCCAGATACCGAAACTGGAAACACCTAAATTCTCGAGTTGATTATATGAAGAAAGAGATTCGAGAGTCGGAGAGCAAATTCCACTACGTGCTCGACAGCTTTCCAGAACCTTTCTTAGCAGCAGATGAAAGTGGAAAAATTATTTTCGTAAACACCGCCATGGAAAACCTTACGGGTTTTGAAGCGAGCGAGATACTAGGTAAAAAGGCTTACCAAGTTTTCTATCCAGAGTATCTAAGAGAAAGTAGTGCAGACATTGAAAGAGAATATCAGGACTACAAGAATTTCATGGACGGGTTATTTGAAAGACGGCGTCGAGGAATCTCGGACCTCTATACCGTCCGATTATACAGAAAAGACGGCCAGCTTCGAGTGACCGAAACCAAAGGCGCCCCTCTTAGATCTGCATCCGGTGAAGTAGTAGGCTCAATTGGACTTTTTACTGACAAAACTGCAAGCAATCAAAGAGAAGAAGATACGTTTTTAGTGGAAAAAACTAAGCTTCTACAAGAGGCTTTTGTAAATATTGCTTCCGAGCTATCTCAAGATCTCGAGCAGATTGAGTCATCGGTAAACAATCTCGCCAAGCTTAAACTTATCACCGAACAAGTTAGTTGCGATCTTAAATCTCCAATCAAACGCGCTATTCAGGCTGACAATCAGCTTTCAATGCTAACAAAGAAGGAATCTGCCGATTCTGTGCCACGGATTGAGAGCTGCGAATCCTTCTTCAATGAAAACTTACGTCTTATTAGCGAATGTCTTGGTCCAGCTGTAAAAATTCGCACTAGTTTTGAAGAAAACCTTCCTCCTCTCCTAGTTTCAAAAGAAGACTTGCTAACGATATTTTTGCTTATGACAAAAATTTCCAGGACTGCTGAAGACTACTTCATTTGGGGTGGAGTCGTTGAAGAACAAGAGAGGTTAGATTTAAACCTCTCTGAAGGTAAGTTTGTGAGCCTCGGGGCAAGCTCCAATAAAACCACTTCCCATGATGAAGGCTATGACCTTTCGACAGAGCTAACAAAAACTCTGACAGAAATTTCCAATAAAATTGGTGGAAAAGTGGATGTAGAAGAAAAGAACGATGGAAATGTCATAGTTAAGGTATTTATCAAAACCTCTGACAACGGAGCTGGCGACCTTTCTAATTCCAACAATTCTTCCGAGTATCCGGATTCTCGTCTAGCATCAGTGGTCAACAGCTAGTTAATTAACTAGTCATTTGCTCAGTTTCTTACTCGGTTCCCAAGTCGACTATTTGCTAAATTTTATTTCCAAGAGTAAAAGTCCCCAAGCTTATCAACAGCCACCTAATTTATGTCTAAGAGACTTATTTCAATTCTAAACATTATATTGATAGCGGCCCTATTCGCTGGCTCGCTGATAGGTGTCGCACACAGTCATGGCGAAGAACTTGCTAGCCTTGAAGTAACTGAGGCTGAGGAACATCACCATGAAGATCATCACGAGGAAGAGAATAATTGCTCTCTTTGTGAACTGGCATCTGGAGACAACGATCTTGGCATAGTCAACTTCCTTGCTCCGATTACCTCAGGGTCTTGGACACTGAAGGCTGTAAAAGTAGTTTACGGTCCGTTCAAACCTACAATCAACCCTAGCCCTCAACGGGCCCCCCCTTCATTAGCCTAAATAATTAAAACCTAGCCTAAAAGTTTTAGGCTTCCATTTAGAACAAATTTAAATTGTCATTGGCAATACGCCTACGCATACATTTACAAGGTAAAAAATGAAGAATGTATTTATTCGATTCGCTGCTCTATGTGCAGTGCTTAGTTTCTCGTCTTTAGCTTTAGGAGACGATCATATTGACCAAAGTCTAACTGAACTGATCATTACGGCTGATCCTTTTAGACACAATCTTGTGGAGCACACTAGCCCCGCATCTTTATTTAAAAAAGAAGACTTAATCATACGCTCAGAGACAACCATCGGGGAAACTATTGGCAAGGAGCCAGGCGTCAGCACTACCTACTTTGGACCCGGAGCCTCTAGACCAGTCATTCGTGGTCAAGCGGCCGACCGAGTCAGAGTACTCAGCAACGGAGTTGGAACGCTTGATATCTCTAACACTAGTGAAGACCATGCCGTTACAACTAATCCTTTGACCGCCGAAACTGTAGAGATTCTCAGAGGACCAGAAACTCTGCTTTATGGTTCTTCAGCTATTGGAGGTGTCGTAAATGTCACCGATAACGCTATTCCAGAACGACCAATAGGAAAACCTCTTACTGGTGAGCTTGATTTAAAACTAGGAACAGCCGCCGATGAACTTTCTGGAGCAGTTAAGCTTGAAGGACAAGCTGGGTCATTTAACTGGCATTTGGATTATTTTCATCAAGACACTGATGATGTAGACATTCCTGGCTTTGCTGAGAGTTCAGCCTTGCGTGCTT
>CALIEE010000272.1 GCA_938022485.1 uncultured bacterium
GTTCTCCCTTTTTATCGTATTTAAAAAAATCTTCGCTTTTAGGGCCCATGAACTTATCGATGGATTCTAATACTATTCTCAGAGTTTCAGCTTCTTCAGAGTTCATTTCGGGGTAGGGAAGTAGGTTTTGATGCTCTATCTGTCCGAGGAACAAAGATTTGGTTAAGCTTTTAGATTTGTTCATTGAGTGCACTCTGGCCTTCTGGGTTAGTCCAATTAGGTAATAAACATAGACAATATAGCTCGGGCTTGCACAATTGATCTAGCTATTTTAGCTTTCTACAATTATGTCTCTTACCGATATTGTCTATCCTAATTGCCCATTATGAGCGGAATTCCATTTTTTGTGCTTGTCTTGGTTGGAGCCTTTGTGGGCTTCAGGATGGCTGGTATCATTGGACTAGTTCTTTCTGTTCTTGTCGCTATTGTGATGAATCCTAGTTTTGGCAAGAAGCTTAATCGAAACAAAACAATCAATAAAATTAGGAAGCATAGCTTAAGTCCAGCAGATCGCACGTTCTTCGAAACAACTTTTGCTATGTTTGCAAAGCTGGCTCGTATTGACGGTAATGTGAATAGAAGTGAAATTCAGGCCCTAGAGAAAATAATGAAGCAGGTCTTTTCTCTGGGAACAGTCGGGCGTGGCATTGCGATATCTGTGTTCAATGAAGCTAGACATGACCCTACTGATTTTAAACAGCATGCCTCTGCTTTTAATAGGTTGTATGAGAAACGACCGGTTGTCTTGGGTGCGATGTTGGAATCAATGTTTGTGGTGAGTGTTGCTGATGGCACTCTTCATGAAAGTGAGGAGCGACTTCTAAAAAGTGCTGCAAGTATATTTGATATTGAGGAAAGAGTTTATTCCTCTCTCCACAGAAGATACGTATCTGGACCTGGGTCGGCCAACCAAAGGAAACAAGGGACAGCCTCCCATACAAGCGCTTTTATGGAAGCCTGTCAGCGACTGGGTTGTAAAGAATCAGACTCTATTGAAGCTATTAAAGCCAAATATCGACAATTGGTTCAGGAACACCACCCGGACAAACTTGCCGGTAAAGGCTTGCCAGAGGGTTTTGAGAATTTCGCAAATGAAAGGTTTCGTGAAATTCAGGAGGCTTTTGAAGTGATTAAGGAGGAGAAAGGTTTCCGTTGATGACCAAGATAGAGTTTCCGGATGCCAGTGAAGCTGATGAGCAGGGCCTTTTAGCTATTGGTGGTGAGTTAAGTCCTGATTATTTAATTGCGGCCTATTCCAAAGGCATTTTCCCTTGGCCTTTTGAGGAAGAGGGCCCGATACCTTGGTTTTCTCCAGATCCAAGGTGTTTATTGAAATTTTCCGATTTTAGGATTCCTAGGAGTTTTAAGAAGTTTTTAAAACGACATACTTTTCGAGTGTCTATTGATCAGGCAACGGAGCAGGTTATTGATAGTTGTGCTAGTGTTGAAAGAGGTAGTGGAGATGATCTAGCCGGCTTACCTTCAACTTGGATTAATTCTGAAATGCGCTCGGCTTATAAGGCTATGGCGAAATTAGGATTTTGCCACAGTGTTGAGTGCTGGGAAGGAGAAAATCTTGTTGGTGGATTGTACGGAATTTCGATTGGGAGTATGTTTGCAGGAGAATCGATGTTTCACCTTAAAAACGGAGCAAGCAAAGTTTGTTTGGTTAACTTGGTGGAACACTTAGAGCCTCGCGGGGCAGAATGGATTGATTGTCAACAGTTGACACCTCTACTGGAGAGTTTTGGAGCAAAAGAGGTCGCCCGCTCTGAGTTTTTGGTAATGTTGGAGGATTCTCTTAAAAATTCGCCGGGTTTTTAGATTCTTTTTTAGGTTCTGCTTTTTGAGCCTGCGGTTTTGTCTTTTTCTCTTTCTGCTATAGGTTAAGCCCCAAATACAATTTGAAGAGAGACACGCAATGAGAGTCCAATATTTACCCAATATAAGCCTTTTTTTACTGATTTTCCTGTTTCCTGCATACTCGTCGGCACAGGAGGGGGGACCGAGCAAAGTTTTGGAGAAGCTAGTAGCTGATTTAAAAAAGTCAGGAGAGCCGGCAGTGATAGTAGATTACGTTCATTGGCCCACGGCTTGGAAAGCCTTGAAACCTGAAGAAAAAGCCATGACTAAGTCGAGTAGTCCTGCCGAGCTTAAGGAGTATTTTCGAAAATTTCTTAGCGATCCAAAAAAAGTTTTGCGAGGTCAGATTGAAGAACAGCTAGCTGCTTTAGATGGAGGGCCGCAAGGGGCTTTAGAGGAAAGGATTAATTCGATACTCGCTCAGGTTGAAGAGCAGTTTACTCAAGGTAGTGAGGTATTGGTCAACTCTAAATATCAGGTAGGCAAGGAATTGATTAAGGGTGACAAAGCTCAAGTTGAACTCAGGTCCTCATACCAAGGTCAATCTAAACTTGAGTCTATAGATTTTATTAAGATTGAAGACAATTGGTTACTTCCTAAAATGGATAAGCTAGGCAATAGCCCAGTCCAGTAAAGGTACCTTAGGTAAAGCTGAAATGAGACTTATCGTAGGAACATTATTTCAAGTTGTAATAAGCTTTCTTAGCTTGTTTGTCCTATTGAAACATTTTCTTCCTAGTAACTATTATGTCGATCTCTTGAGTCATTTTTCAGTAATTTATTTAATTCTGGCGATCCTGAGTTTGGTATTTACTCTTGTCGCGAAGAATAAGAAGTGGATTGTTCCAGGTTGTTTTTTAGTTATCTATTTTTCTCTCAGTTTATGGCCCTATTTTAGTGATCAGCCAGAGCTTTCCACTGGAATGGCATGTACTGAGTTAAGTATTTTTCAAGTTAATCTGGATGAATCTAACCCTGATCCTGACCAGTTCATGGATGTCTTAAAAGGGCTTCAGCCTCAGTTAGTTTATTTATCTGGTGTTACCCCAGATTCTGATCAGTCATTGAAGCAATTCAAGAAAAACTACAAACATGTTGTTTCAAGACCAAGTCGAGGTCAAGCTGGAGATCTTCTTTTGAGCAAATTTCCGCTGCAAAACATTGATAAATTGAAGTCGAACTTTGTACTGTCTGTTGATCTGATGTTGGCAGATGATTTTGTATTAAAGTTCTTTGGACTAAGCCTTCCTACCCCGGTTGACATCAGCTACTCCCAGTCACGGGATCAGGAGCTTAGGCTAGTTTCGCGTTGGGCCAGAAATTCCGCTCGTCCTGTAATTGTTGTTGGAGAGTTGAATACCACGACATTTGCCCACTCTTACGAACCTTTGAGTCGTTTCACCTCTCTGACTAATGCTAGCTATGGAAGAGGTTTGGTTTCTACTTGGCCGCATTCTCTCGCTTCCGGATCGTTAACCAAATACCTAGCACTCCCTCTTGCTCAAACCTTGGTACATAGATCCTTAGTTGTCACTGAGCATAAGGTAGTGGAGCAGAAGCTTTCCGACCACATGGGGCTTTTCACCAAGGTTGAGATTCCTTGCGATCTTTATTGAGGACTCTAATAGTTAGTGGCAACTAGCTCTAGAATCTTTCCTCTTTTAGTGGACTTTGAGTTAATAGCCCTTGCAGCTAGTACCTCTCGTAAGGTGAAGTCGGCATAAAGGCCCCGGATAAACTCATTGTTTGAATTAGAGACCATAACCTTCACGCCTTTTGCCGATAGCTTTTCACAAAAATTCCTAAGTTCAACCTGCTGGTTGATGCCAAAAGGCTCTCTTGTATAGCTGGTGAAAGACGAAGTTTTTGAAATGGGAAGATAGGGAGGATCGAAATAAACGAAATCATCCTTTTCAACCTGTTCCTCTATCGCCTGAAAATTACCCAAGGAGATTTCGGTATTTTGAAGGGCTGCACTTGATGAGAGAAGATCTTCCTTTGCTACCGAAAACTTATTTTCATACTTTCCGTAAGGTACATTAAAATGGCCTTTTCTATTTACTCGAAACAATCCATTGAAGCAGGTTTTATTCAAATAAATTAGTCGACTTGCTCTAACAACATTTCCTAGCTTAAGAAAATCGGGAGATCTGTCTAGCTCTCTTATTCGATAGTAGTATTCTTCAGAGTCTTGATGTTTTTCAAGCTCCTCTATTAGAAGTTCAACCGAATCACGAAGAACCCTGTAGGCATTAACTAGTTCAGGGTTAGAATCTGAGAGGAATGCTTGCTTGGGTTGTAAATGGAAGAACAGAGCCGCTCCACCCATCATTGGTTCAAAATACCTATTCCAGTTGGCAGGGCTACTTTCTGTTAGAAAGTCACAAAGTTTTCTTTTTCCGCCAGCCCACTTGAGAAAAGGTTTGGCAGGCTGATTGTCAGTTGCGGGCTTGGCTACGCTCATAGTTTTCTAGTCCTTCGGGGTCTCGCTTATTATAGCGGAAAAACTAGTTAACCAGAAATTGTCCTGATGGACTGTAAATTATTGGCTTTGGCACAAAGAAATAGAAGCTGCCTTTGATTTTGGATTCAAGGCTAAAAGCTTAGCAATCTTATGAAATTATTCTACCATTCCATATTTGATG
>CALIEE010000273.1 GCA_938022485.1 uncultured bacterium
GGTCATCTTTATATTGCTCAACCACCTCTTTATAGAATTAAGAGGGGTAGAAAAGAGCATTTTCTTCATGACGACAAGGCTTTCGAAACCTTTGTTATTAACGCTGGTAGCGAATCCATTGAAGTGAAAGGAACCGGAAAATCTCCAGTGATTGCTGGACAAGAATTAGAAAACCTCTTACGCGACCTGGGAAATGTAGAACGAACCCTTAACGCTCTCAAGGTGCCGGGAGCTGCGAGAAAAGTATTATCGGGTTTGGCCGCAAATTCTGATTTTTCAAGGAAAACGATTGAATCAAAAACTGAACTAGAAAAGGCCCTGAAGAAAGCCATAGACTGGGCGAAAACTAGAGACGAGTCGATAAATGATGTGGACGTTGAATACTATGACGATAAGGAACATTCGACGACAACCGCTCACCTTGATGTAAAAACCGACACAGACAACTACCTACTCAAAGTTAATTTTAATCTAGTTACTTCAGGTGACTTTGCTGAGCTTAAAGAAATTCTTTCGAGAGCAGAGAATTTTGGGGTGCCTCCTTTTTCAGTTGTAGAAACCAAATCCAAAAACGAAAAAGCCGAAACCTTAAACTCTTTGTTTGATGTTAGAGATTTTATAATCGATCAAGGAAAAACAGGGCTTCAAATCACAAGATTTAAAGGTCTTGGTGAGATGAACCCAGAACAGCTCTGGGACACTACTCTCAACCCAGAGTTTCGAAGCATGCTTCAGGTTCAGATTGAAGATGTTATGGAGGCGGATACTCTCTTTACGCTCCTAATGGGAGACGAGGTAGAGCCTAGAAGAGAGTTTATCGAGGATAACGCCCTTAGCGTTAGAAATCTGGATATTTAAAAAGATTATTAAGAGCTTATATTTTTCTCTAAAAGCCGCAAAGCGATATGGATAGTGATAATACCAGAATAATACCGATTAACATCGAAGATGAGATGCGAGGGTCTTATATTGATTACGCAATGAGCGTCATCATTGGTCGAGCCTTGCCAGATGTTAGAGATGGTCTAAAGCCAGTACATCGTAGAATTCTTTTTGCGATGAGGCAGGAGGGCCTTCTTTCAAATAAAAAATATTCTAAATGTGCCGGTGTTGTTGGTGAGGTACTTAAACACTATCACCCCCATGGAGACTTGGCGGTTTATCACGCCCTAGCTAGAATGGCTCAGCAGTGGAATCTTCGTTACCCTTTGATTGACGGGCAAGGTAACTTTGGTTCTATCGATGGAGACTCTCCTGCTGCTTATCGATACACCGAAAGTAGGATGGCTCCACTCGCAGAGCTTTTACTGCAGGATATCGACAAAGAAACCGTAGATTTTTCTCCTAACTTTGATGAGTCGATGGAGGAGCCTGACGTTCTTCCTTCTAGAATTCCAAACCTGCTTATTAACGGGGCAGAAGGAATTGCGGTTGGAATGGCTTCTTCTATACCTCCCCATAACCTGTCTGAGGTTATTGATGGCGCAGTTGCTCTAATTAAGAATCCTGAGATTACTATTCCTGAGTTAATGGAAATTATTCCAGGGCCTGATTTTCCCACTGGAGGGATTATTTACGGGAACGAGCCAATCAAGAGTATTTATGCTCGTGGCCGAGGAATCATTAAGATTCGAGCTAAGGTTAGAATCGAAGAAGGGCCTAAGAGCGGAAAGAAAGAAGCTGGCGAGAGAATAGTTGTCGATGAAATCCCGTTTCAGGTCAATAAAGCCAAGCTAATTGAAAAAATAGCTGAGTTGGTAAACCACAAGCGTATAGAGGGAATATCCAAGCTTAGAGACGAGTCTGATCGAAAAGGAATGAGAATTGTTATCGATCTCAAACGAGATGCGGTAACAGAGGTCGTTCTAAACCAACTTTATAAGCTTACTTATCTGCAAAAGAGTTATGGAGCGATAATGCTTGCCATTGTCGATGGTAGGCCTAGGACTCTGAGTCTAAAACGAATTCTCGAATGCTTTGTTGAGCATAGAAGAGAAGTCGTTATTCGTAGAAGTAAGTTTGAGCTTAAGAAAGCTTTGGCTCGTCAACATATCCTTGAAGGCCTTCGAATTGCGCTAGATAGGATTGATGAAATAATAGACCTAATTCGCGCCTCTCAGACCACCCAAGAAGCAAAAGCAGCTCTCCAGGATAAGTTTGAGTTATCTGATATTCAGGCTCAGCATATTCTTGATATGCCGCTTAAGCGATTGACTGGTCTCGAAAGACAAGCAATCGAAGAAGAATATAAAGAAATTTGCGAATTGATCGACAAGCTACGTCATATCTTGGCTAATGCTTCCGAAGTAAACCAAATAATCGTCGGCGAACTTGGAGAAATTAAGGATAAGTTTGGCGATGAGCGTCGCACCTTAATCGAAGAGGGGGGCGAAGCGATTGAAGATGAAGATCTAATTGCCGATGAAGATCAGGTCGTGTCGATTTCACATAAGGGATACGCAAAGCGCTGCTCGCCATCAGTTTATAAAGCTCAAAAGCGAGGTGGTAAGGGAGTTAGGGGAACTAAAAAGCTTGCCGAGGCAGATGAAGATTTTGTAAGCGAGTTGTTTGTAGCTTCGACGAGAACTTATTTGTTGGTTTTTACGACTGAAGGAAAGCTTCACTGGCTTAAGGTCTATAATTTGCCAGAGACTAGTAGAACCGCTCGAGGTAGGGCTATTGTAAATATTCTTAAGCTCTCTGGTGATGAAAAAGTATCGGCCATTCTACCAGTTAAAAATTTTGATGAAGGCCAGTTTGTGGTTATGGCCACTAAAAATGGCTATATCAAACGAGTGGACATCAAAGACTTCTCTAACGTTAGAAAAGGTGGAATCCGAGCTGTTTCCCTAGATGACGGTGATTCCCTAGTAGGAGTTTCCCTAACAGAGGGTGATAGTCATTGCATTCTTTCTAGCGCTTCGGGTATGGCAATTCGCTTCCCGGAGAGTGACGCTCGCGTCATGGGACGAACGGCCCGTGGTTCAAGAGGAATTAATCTGAGAGATGAAGATAAGGTCGTAGGCCTAATTACCGTTAAAGAAGGCAGGGAAGAAGAAGTGGCTCTGTTAACTGCTTGTGAGAAAGGGTATGGCAAAAGAACTCTTATTCAAGAGTACCGTAAACAAAGCAGAGGCGGAAAAGGCGTAATTGATATTAAGACAACGGATAGGAACGGCGCCGTTGTTGGAACCTGCAAGGTGACGGATTCTGATGAAGCAATGGTTATCACCACTTCTGGTAAAGTGATTAGAATGCCAGTAGATGGAATATCTTTGATAGGTCGAAACACAATGGGCGTTCGCTTAGTGAATGTCGATGGTGAAGAAACTGTTTCTACCGTGGCTAGGATTGCTGATAACGATCAGGATGAGGAGCCAGAATCAGAGGCAGCTACTGAGTCCGAAGCTCCAGCTGAGTAATCAGCTGAGCTGCTAAGACTTTTATTGTCCAGCGAGGGGTAAACCTAATGCCTTCTAGAAAAAAATCGGGGAAAAAAGTATCAGTTTTGGGCTCAGGTAGTTGGGGAACCGCTCTCGCGAGCCATTTAAAACTCGTTGGCCACGAAGTCATTGTTTGGGGCATTGTTGAAGATGATCTGAAAAATATCTCAGACAATAACACTAACCCTGCTTATTTTCCTGGGATGAAGCTTGAGAATGGTATTTCCACTACCTTAGATCTAGAAGAAGCAACTAAGGGCGCTGACTGCCTAGTGATGGCAGTTCCATCTTTTGCTGTTAGAGAAGTTTCTTCAAAACTAAATACAGACGCTCCCGTTTTGATTGTCTCTAAGGGCTTGGAAAAGAAAAGCCTTAAGTTGCTTTCAGACGTTGTTGCCGAAGAGACTGGCAAGGAAGAGAGAATAGGTGTTTTGTCTGGACCGAGCTTTGCCAAAGAGGTTCTGGAGAAAAAGCCAACAGCTGTGACCGTTGCCTGTAAAAACACTGAAACCTTAGAGTTCTTTTGCGGCTTATTTCACCACTCTTATTTCAGAACCTATCGGTCTGATGATTTGATAGGGGTGCAGCTGGGGGGTGCAGTAAAGAATATTATCGCCCTAGCGGTTGGTGTTTGTGATGGCCGGGAGATGGGACTAAACGCCCGTGCGGCTTTGGTAACACGAGGTTTGGCTGAAATAGCAGGTCTTGTTCGTGTGATGGGCGGCAAGTCTGAAACGATCTCAGGCCTAAGTGGCTTAGGAGACCTATTACTTACAGCTACAGGGGATCTCAGTAGAAACCGTCGAGTTGGACTTCTTTTAGGAGAAGGAAAAAGCCTTGAGCAAGCCATTGAGCAGGTAGGTCAAACAGCAGAGGGGGTGGTTACTGCTCCTAAAATTCTGGGTTTAGCTGAAAAGCTTAATGTCGAAATGCCAATAACTAGAGGTGTTGTGGACTTGATAGAAGGCAGGGTTAGTGTTGAGGAGATAATAAAAGGTCTTCTTGAGCGCGGCGGAAAATACGAGTTCGAAAGCTCAAACTGATTTCAGGTCAAAAAAAAACGGCCGTGCTACAGCAGACACGACCGTTCCAGCAATGGAGTAAAATTTGTCAGTCAGGGAGGCGTTACACTTATATAGTGTTGGAAACGCTAACAAAACATAGCGTTTTTGGCCTCCCGGCAATAAATTTGTTTTTTGATAGTGCAAACTGTAACTACCATTTTTAGGCCTCTACTCTTTAGAGGAGACTAAAATAAAGGAAGGGCTAGATGACGTTAATAATCTAAGTGATGATTGGCTAAAAAATTAAAACCTGGCCAGTATCATCTGCGGGAAAATTGAATGATTCTAAAAACCTGCTCGGGAGCAAGTATTTATATATTCATAAATCCGCTGCTCTGTCCTGATTACCCACCCGACGCTGCTTACTCTATTGCTGGTCAACAAAGTCCGGCGGGTAACCGGTGAACAAAAAACTAAAATGCATCCAAAAATCCGCTGAAAGATATTCCTTTCAAAAAACCCGGCAGCTAAGAAAGCTACTCTAAAAAACTATTCGCCGCTAAGCGAAAACCTGATGCCGTCTAGTCCCTTCGCGTAAGAGTTCTAAGCCTGAAAACTCTTTCTTCTATAAAGCTCTTACGTGAAGGCCCTGTCATGAATTCTTCTACCTGTGTTTAAGCCTACCAGAGAAATTGCCTTTGGTCAAAGAAAAGCTTAATAAAATCAGCTAGTTAAACCGAACGCCCGTTCTAGTTTGATCCTGCGGTTTTAGAATAAGTGTTTTAGCGTAATTCCAGTTACTTGCCAGAGCGCCGAAAAGTCTTTCGGTAGAAATAATTCAACTACGCTTCTTCGGATTCGAATCTTTTGGAAGAAATTAGAAATTTTTTTAAAGAAATCTCCAATCTCCCAATTTTTTTATCTTTTTATTTTTCATTTTCTGACAACCAAATATTTATAAATACTATTAATAAAAACTCTATTCCTCTGGGACTTTAAATCCGAAGTAATCTTCAAGGGCACTTGTGCTAGGAACCTTTGGAGTTTCTCTAGACTCTTCCCCAGGGTTATCTCCAAAGACATCCTCACGTATATGGGCAAAATCTGGATTCTTTAGAGCAGGCAGCCTATCCTCGATATTTTCTACAGTTTGATTAAAGGGGTTCTCGAAGGCAGCTCTATCTACTGACTTCTCAAAGGCGTCTAATGACTTGTGATAGGCTTGGCTTCCTGCCTCAACCACCTGATCTTTTTTGCCAACGAGCTTACCAAACAATTGATCAGCTTTGTTCTTAACTGTTTCTATTGCGCCCCCAATGGATTCCTTGCTTTTGTAAGCTGCAAGTCCACCAACAGTTGCAATTAGGCCAAGAGGCGAGCGTCTTACGATCTTAGCTCCTACCTTAGCTACTCCTTTAATTGCGCCCCCGACTTTACTAAATGCCCTGATAATCGGGTTTTTCTTAACAGCGCCGGCCGCAGGAGCTTTAGAAAATCCCCACAGTCTAGAAACCTTTCTACTCACATATGAGTTACGCAAAAAGGAGAAGGGCTTTTTCGCAAGTCCCCATAGTCCTTTAAAAGGCTTGGCAAAGGCGCCAATTAGTTTTCCACCTGTGTATTTGAAAGCTTTCCACCCTAAAAGCCCAGCGACTCCGACCGCTCCAAGGGCCGGTAAGGCGAACTTTTTGAACTTGTCTCCTAGGAATGTATCTATAAACCTAGAGCCCAGGTTTCCGAGGATATCTCCAAACCGACCATAGATGTCGCCAGCGAGTTCTAGAAAGTCCAGTTTTTCGTCACTATGGGTTTTGATATTGAAAGTTCGTGTTTGCTCGCCACCTAACTTGGGCAAGGGAGGAGACTTAGGCCGAGGGGGATTCAAGACACCGTATTTAACCCCAGGCTTTAGCTTGCTAAGGTGATCGACCTCTGACCCTAGGTTCTTTTTCCCCGATAGGCGATCTTCTAAGACTTCTTTTTTATGTTCAGTAAAAGCCAAACTTAATTCCTCTGAAATTTGAGACCATTCTTAAGAAATCTAAGGCTTCCGTAGTAGATAGCTCTAGGCTTCTTATAGTTGTTATGAGTATTTTCTTATTTTTAGTGACATCAGAAAGTTCTGTAAAAACAGGAACTTACCTGCCGCCGGTCTTAATGCGCCCCAGGGTCGTTCCTATTTGGCTGTGGTTGGCCTATTTGGCTAAAACCCTAGTTTGACAACTATTGCCCCTTGTTGATAAATACGGCGGCTCACTTTCAGGGAGAATGCCTAATGAAACGTACATTTCAGCCAAGTAATATCAGCCGTTTGAGAACTCATGGTTTTCGCGCACGTATGGCTACTAAAGCCGGAAGAAATGTTATCAAGCGAAGAAGAGCTAAAGGCAGAAAAAGCCTATCAGTTGGCATTTCTTTCAAAGGCAGAAAGAAGTAGAGATTCTTTAGCGGCCCTTTTCCGAAGTCAAAGCGATAGCTTCACTCGTCTAGCAAGTAGCAGGCTGATTGCTTTGATGGATACTAATCAGTTGTTTTGATTTCCGATAAAATATTTTCAGTAAAAAAAGACTCTTTTGAAGCGTCTTCGACCTTGGACAGCCGCCTACCAGCGCAGAGGCGTGTCAAAAAAAGAAGAGATTTTCTTGATATCCAATCCTCTGGAATTAAGGCTGGCAGCTCCCATTTTACCTTAGTTTCAAAAGCTTCCGCCGTGCAGGTAGCTGACGAGGCAGAGAGTAGAATCGGCATCACTGTTACCAAAAAGGTAGATAAAAGAGCGGTTGGTAGAAACCGACTTAAGCGCCTTGTTCGAGAAGAATTTAGAACTCTGAGACCAAGTTTTAAGAAGAGAATGGACTTGGTGGTGATTTGTAAGAAAGGCTCTTCTGAACTGGAAGCAGCAGAAATAAGAGCTCAGCTTAGGCTACTTTTTGAAAAGGCCAGGTTACTACCTAGGAGTAAAAGATGATCTTGTCTAAGCTTGGCTGGATTTTTAATTTTTTATTCTCTCTTCCTTCTCTTATGTCAGTTGGTTTTTTGGTTTTCTGGCATTGGCTCAGTGAGCCTCTTTTTGGTCAGCAATGTCGCTTTACTCCCAGCTGCTCTGTTTATGCTAAAGAAGCTATTCAACGTCATGGTTTTGTCCGAGGCTGGTGGTTAGCTAGTCTGAGAATCCTTCGCTGTCACCCAGCTTGCAAGGGCGGCCATGACCCAGTTCCTGAAGCCACCAGCTAAAGTTAAAAGTTAGTTAAAGCCGCCCTAGAATGTGCAGGGTAGCCACGTACGGTTGAGAAAGGACTGATTTTACTGTATTTTAGTCGAAATTCCGGAAACGTTGCTTTCGGTTAGAGACATTAGCTTTTCGTTCTTTAAAATCACCTTAGGAAGTTCTTTAGATTTTAAGTTTGTGGTTGAACTAGCCCACTCAAGCAACCAGATTTTCTGGTCAAAGTTGATGCGTCTCTTCGGCTAATATATTTCAGCAAAAAAATCTTTTACTTTCTGTCAGCCCTCAAGAATTGCTGAAAACAACAAAATAGTTTTGTTTAGTTGTACTTTCATATGAGTGACCTTTATCCAAAAGGTTTTCCTTTTTTATCTTCTTTTTCCTTTGGTTGAAATGTGGGCACCTCGAGGTGCTTAGCCTGGAGCTGCCCACATTTTTGCACCGTTAAGCAGAGCCCTTTTGGGTTTTAGGTGCGCTCTTACGAGGATTTAACGATGAGAAAAACATTTTTACTGGTGGCTTCAGTTGTTTGTTTTGGTTGGCTTAGTCCAGCTATGGCGAATGATGCGAGACTCGAGCTGACAACTGAGCAGCAGCACAACTTTAATTTGCCTGCGACTGTTCAAAAAGCCTGCGAAGCTTCAGACATTAACTTGTCTGACTGCATCCATCACGCTTGGGCTTGTAGAGAAGCTGAAGACCAAACAGCTTGCGCTATCGGAAGTATCAATAGCTGGGTTTCAAGTTGCACGACCAACGGCAAAGACGATGGTAGTTGTTCTAGAGGTTGTGCCCAAGAGACACCAAAAATTTGTCCGGCTAAACACGATGATAGTCCAGAGCCTGAAATGCTAGCAGAGGAATTACCTGCTGAACCAGCTCCTATTGTTGAGCCTCAGCCTGCAGTTGTTCCAGAGACAGTTCCGGAAAGCGGTGAGCGAATTGTTTGCCCAGGCAACTCTTGTAGCGAGGGCTCTTCTGCTGGAATTGTCCTTAGAAGCCCTGGCCCTCAACCTTTCAGAGTCCAATCTCCAGTGCGACGCTATTACCCTCTTGGGTTTAAAGTTATAATACATTCGACCGTACCTAAGTGGTAGAGTCGATAACCAGATTCCCGAGGTCTACATTTTCGTAGACCGCGGGCTATCTACTTACTTTTGTCTTGTAAGGTGTTCGCTCAGGTTTATTCTGATTTTTACTGGATTTTGGTCCTCACCTTTTTAGCTATCCTAGTAGCAATTTTTGAGACTGAGAATTTATTTTATATGAGAATTTAGAGTTAAGGTTTTTTGCTCTTTATCTACGAACTCTTGGCAGCTGACTGCCAGTAGTTCGTAGAATTTCACGAGCTTTCATTCATTTATCTTACCTAAGAGGACTCAGAAATGAGAACTAAAGTACTTTTGTCACTATCGTTGGTCATGATGCTTACCGCTTGCGCTTCCGGAGGAAATGTCCAAAGAGAAGACTTGCCAACCTATGCAGCGACAACCAATCGGAACATAGTAGACCCATTAATACAAAGAACGGAAACCTGCACCACTGACTGTATCGAGCTACTTAAAGCTGCAGCTACTGCCGCAGAGCTAGGTCGACGCATCGATGTAAGTGCGGTTGATAGAAATCCGGACTTGGTTTTGTCTCGAATTAATGCCGAGATATCAATCAACAACGGAGCTGCCAGGCAAGCTGAAATTGCCCCGGCTTTGGATATAGCAACCCTGGGCGTTTCTTCAGCACTTGCTGGATATGTAGCGCAAGGGAATCGGCAGCATCAGAAAAGTATAGCCAGAGCTCATCAAATTGACGCTGCTAATCCAGACTTCGTGAACAATGTCACGGCGAATGGTGGAGCAGGTGGTCAAAGTTCTTCAACTTCTAACCCGACGTTGAATAACACAAGCACAGCCACTGCTAACCCGCAGTTGACACATAACCCTGTTACCAATGTGTCTAACCAACAGGGTCAAAGTCAGGGTCAGCATCAAGGTCAAGGCTTGAATAACAGCAATAACCTTACAGCTAACCCAGTAGCCAACGCCGGATCCGTATCAGGAGCTTCAGCAGACTCAAACTCTTTAATTGACGCCAATTTTCTGCTTCAGAACAACCTTCGGATTGATGCAAATGGAATGATAGTGCCGATGGCTCCGCCTCGGGACTAATCTTTCTTTTTCTGGTTGTCTTTTGATCTGAATCCTCCCGACAAACGCTTCTTTTCGTTGCGTTTGCTCGGGAGTATTTTTTGTTCTTTTAGGCCGAGTTTTTCTTAAGGTATTTGCTCTAAATTCTCGCCCTTTTTTTGATCATTCGCCTTAATTTCAATTACTTATCCTTAGTTTAGACCTCGTCCTAACTACCGTTTAGAGATGAAAGTCACTTTTTTGAGCAAAACCCTAATAACCTTAAATAAGAGGTAATTTTTATCCAATAGATAATAGGTTTTGTTGTGGCTCAGGCAGAGTTAGAAATTCAATCACCAGAAAGGGACACTAACCCGCTTACCGAGCAGGCTATTGAGCAGTCTAAACAGGACTGGAATAAGTTTCTAAAAGTTTTACAACAGCCAGGAAACGAGGAGTTTCTCCGTTCACCGGCTGTGGCAATTGGTGTTGCTCAAGAAGTTCTTAGTGATCAGAGAGCTAGTGTTTTGCAAAGAGGAGCGGGCGGACTTGAAGAAGTTCGGAAGGCTCTCGATAAAACTGCACTGCCTGAAGAATCTAAAAAAGCGATTATTTCGTATATCACTCGGCCGGCTGGGCCAGAGGTGGTTCGAATATTGGAGCTTGCACCACGTCCCCTTCCAGCAGGTTACGAGGCGGCAAAGGGAATGGCTTTTCGAAAACTTTCCATCGAGCAACAAGAACGACTAAATTCTAGCCCTTTAAACGAGCTATCGGATAAAGAAATAAAGCTTCAAGCCAACCGAACTAGGCTATTCTCTTTTGGTCAAGGTAAGAGAATTTCTCAAGCCCGCGCTATTGTTAATGATGACGTAATGGCCTCGCTTGATATGAAGGAACTAAAAGCTTTGGCGGCTGGAAAAAAATTTCCTGAAACAGTGAGGAGTCTTCCTTGGTTTCAAAAAGCTTTTGGTCGAGAGCAAACAGATTTTGATCAACTGCCAAACCAGCAGTTTGTGAAAGGCGCCGCTAGGGAGCTAGCCACACGCACTGCAAGAGCAGAAAGTATGGCAGCCGAGGCTGCAAAAGTAGCGCATGTGGAGGTATTTCCAATTAGAGTTTTGCCTCCTATTAAGGCAGATCCCCTACAAGGGCTAGCCAACCTAAACACACCGGGTCGAGACAATGGTAGCAAGTGGGAATGGCGTCAAAATGCCAATCAAAGCCCTGAGAAACTTTTAGAAAAAGGACAGATTCTAGCGCTTGGATATCAAGGAGAAGATGTAAAGGTGTTGGCGCAGTTCCTAAAAGATACTTGGGCTATTGAGCCAGGACACGCAGCCCTCTCTCATGGCAAGTTTGACAAGACCATGGACAAGGCCGTCAAAGAGCTTCAAATGAAGTTTACGACAGAGCTCGGAGAGCCTGACGGAAAGTTCGGATACAACACAGCAAGAGAATCGGGTTTTGCTGATTACATTTTGGCTCGTAGTCAAGATCAAGAGTTACAGAAAGCAATTCTTTCTAAAAGCAGAACACTAAGGATGGAGAGAAGTGGTGAGCAGTACCGAGAGGCTCATAAGGCTCTCGCGGGAATGCTCTCCGAAGCAGGTTTTCAGCCGGATGCAGATGCTATGCAGGGAAATTTTAACGAAAGTATGAAAGAGCAAGTCTTAGCCTTTCAAAAGATGGTTAAAGAAACCAACGAAAATTTTGATGTAGACGGAATAGTTGGAAAAAAGACAAAGAGCGAGTTGATTTCCCACGTAGAAAAGCTTGAGTTGCAGCGCAAAAAAGAAGAGCAGCAACAAAAAGCTGAAAACACAGGAGAGGTTTTACAAGCTAAGCCCGCCAAGGCCGAGCACCTTGCAGTAGACAACAAGATCACTGCTGATAATAGTGCTAGGCAAGCAGAACCCACCAAGGTCCTTAGCCCCGCGGCAGTAGACAAGAAGATGACTGCTGACAATAATGCCAAGCAACTTGAGCCTAAAAAGGCAGTTAAGACCCCTGCTGCGGTAGACAACAAGATGACTGCTGATAATAACGCTAAGCAATCAGAACCCGCCAAAATAGTTAGCTCGGCGGCAGTGGATAAGAAGATGACCGCTGATAATAACGCTAGGCAAGCAGAGCCTGTAAAGGTAGTTGGCACCTCTGCCGCGGCAGATAAAAAAATGTCTACTGACGTTGCAGCTACTCAAGACTCTCTATCGGCTGAGTTGAGCAGTAGTCTCCAGGACATGGTAACAGATGCTTTAATTGAAGGTGATTTATCTAAGTATGGTAACCATGTAGAGAATGGACTAACCATTGATCAATATTTAGATAGAGTTTTTGAGCTTAAGGGTGCTACCGCTAGATTTTTTGGAAATACCAATGAACTAGGTCTTAATAGAGCCCTGGCTGGTTTGAATGCCGAGCAAATGGAAACAATGAAGAAAGTTTTTGTTTGGGTAGGAGGCAAATCCGACATTGAAACAGTTCTTAAGTGGGAATTGAGTGGAAATGATTTGCAGGAGGCGATGCTCCGCCTTCAAGACAAAGAGACCGAAGCAGATGCCTTGGGCCTAGCTACCAGACTTGATTCGTCATTGCTTCGAGGATCTGTAGTCGCAATGCTCGAAGAGATGTCGACCGAGAGAATTAAAAATGCAGTGGAACATTTCAATAACTCAAGAAAAGGGTCTTTTCTCAATAAAGCTAAGAAGGACTTGAACGTCGTCGATTTTAGTATAGCAGAGCGACTTGCCATGGGTCGGACAGTTGAGCACGATTTAATAAAATTAACGGCCTCTGTTAGGCCTTTAAAAATGAGAGGCCCTGCAGAGAAAGCTGGCACGAGGGCTGAGAACTATTTGAATAAAGTTATCGGTCATAGAACTAGCGCCGAGCTTACTGAGCTAGTAAAGAGCTTCAATAGTGCCGACCCAGCACCGGAAATGCCTTTAGAGGACTATATCAACCGACATTTCAAGGAGCCGAAGAAGATGCTCGCGGCCCTCGGCATTGAAAATAAAAAAACAGGCCCCTCTTAGGCCGCCAGAAGCTAATCAGTTTAGGGCCTGAATCAAGTCAATGTATTGATACAAAGTCTAAATACCTAGGGCCTTGAGTACGGTCCAGCAATCCTGCATATTCATGAATTTAACACCAAATTAGCGCACTAAAATAGTATGCTTTAGTGGTGTTGGTTAAACCTTTTTCTTACTCTCTAAAACCAATGAGCGAACAAATTCAGCAAAATAGGATCCTGGCTTTTGCGGCAATCTTTGCCTTATTTTTTGTCTGGTCCCAAAACACAATGAACCCTTTTGCTGACCGACTTAGCAAAGGTCCTCTACCTTCTGAGCCTACCGCTCCAACTCCTTTACCCAAAGGACAAACAGCCCCACTGAAAATTCAAACCCCGGCTGCTAGTAACAACCAGCAAGCTGGTTCTGAACTTCAAGTTCAGGCTACTCAGACTCCGGCTGCGGCTCAGGTTGCTACTACCCAAGCTACTAATCAGATTCCCACGGATGCTCAGATAAACGGAGCAGGAGTTTATAAAATAAAGAACGAAAGTTTTGAGGCTAGTATCTCGAGCCTCGGTGGTCGACTGATCTCTTTTACTCTTAACGATCATCGCCAAGACCTAGAAGAAGGAACCGGTAACTACCAAATAGTGTCTCATACGGATGGTTACCCCTACCCTCTCGGTCTTTACTCTGGCCCAGTCTCGGACGCTTCTGTTAAATACGAAGTACAGGCAAGCACAGGCTTTGGCTCTGCTGCTGATGGCACTCTCTCTGTTACCCAGCCAGCTCGGCTTGTTCTTTCAGGGGCTTTGCCTTCTGGTCAGACACTGACAAAAACTTTTAGTTTTACTACTTCTGGCCATGGAATAGGTGTTGAGGCCGCTATAAACCCAGCTCCCCAGGATAGTGCTCCCCTTGAACTTGAAATAAGTAAATATGTTCCTGAGGATGATTTTTTCTATAGCGAAGCAAACAGCGGAGTTGTTCATTTTGACGGAGAGGCAGCAAACAGAAGTATTTTTAGTAAAGTAGCCTCAGAGTCGGAACAGCTTACAAACATTGTTTGGTCAGCTCTATCTGAAACTTATTTTTCTCAGGTTTTAAAAAGCGACACTGGACCTGTGAGAGCCAATACTAGAGAAGCTTCTGGCTTGATTTACACCAGACTAAGTCAAGGTCCAGCCACTGCCAATTTCACTTTCTATGGAGTTCCAAAAGACTATGACCTGCTTACTGAGATGGGCGGGGAGCTTCAGCGAACAGTAGATTTTGGTTGGGCAGGATTTCTCTCTGCTCCCCTACTCTCTCTGTTACATATGCTTAACAAAGTCTTTGGGAACTACGGAGTAGCGATAGTTGTACTAACTATTTTTGTTAAGTTGCTACTCTTTCCATTGAATGCAGCCCAGTTTAAGTCGATGAAGGCTATGCAAAAGCTCCAGCCTGAAATGAAGCGTATCCGTGAGAACGTTAAGGATAAACAAGAGCAGCAAATGCAGTTGATGCAGCTTTACCAAAAAGCAGGGGTTAATCCCCTAGGTGGTTGTCTTCCAATGGTTCTACAGATGCCTATCTTTTTAGGCCTTTACTTTGGACTAATGGCTGACTTTGGTGCCCGCCATGCTCCATTTGGTTTTTGGGTTCAGGACCTTTCAGCTAAAGAAGTAGCCTTTACTTTAGGCGGAATAGGGATTCCTATTCTTGTGGTTCTGATGATGATTTCAATGGTCTACATGACAGCGACTACTCCATCTACGATGGAGCCTTTGCAGAAGAAAATGATGATGTTTATGCCTATTCCCTTTGGCTTTTTCTTCGCGCAGTTTGCAGCTGGGCTGACACTTTACTGGCTGACTAACAATATAATTTCTGTTGGCCAGAACAAAGGAATGTATACCGAAAAAGAAGGAAATGGCCTTAAATATACGCTTTTTGCCTGCGGAGCTTGTCTCTCGGTTGCGTTGTTTGTAGCCATTTTTGGAAACTAACTTTGCCAGTCGGCTAGTAATACCAATGTATGAATAGCCAAGAGACAATCGTTGCCCCAATTACCGCTAGTGGCCAAGCTGGGGTAGCTGTGATTCGAACTAGCGGCTCTCTAACTCGAGACATTCTTAAAAGGCTTACAGATTCTGCCGCTGAAATAATTGAAAACCCAAGAGAGCTAAAACTGGCTCGAGTGTTGGATTCTGGCGCGACTTTAGACCGAGCTTTAGTGGTCTATTTTCCTGGTCCGGGCAGTTTTACTGGCGAGGATTGTGCTGAGTTTCATCTCCATGGCAGTCCTTACCTCAGAGCCAGGTTGCTAGAACTTCTTTCAGAAAATGGAGCTAGACTGGCTGGTCCAGGAGAATTCACTGAAAGAGCCTTTCATAATGGGAAAATTGACTTAGCCCAGGCTGAAGCAGTTGCCGATCTGATTGCCTCTGAAACAGATGCTCAGGCTAGAGCGGCAGAAAGCCAACTTTCGGGTCAACTCTCAGGCGCTATTGCTGATTTGGGAGAACCCTTAAGAAACCTATTAGCTGAGATAGAAGCTCACATAGATTTTCCAGACGAGGATATTGATCCAGAAAGCTGGTCTGGTTGGAAGACGCGAATAGACTCCGTTAAAGCTCAAGTTAATCAGTATCTGGCTAGCTATAGCCGAGGAAAATTGGTTCGTGAAGGAGCTCGGGTTACTCTTTTAGGCCTTCCAAATGCTGGAAAATCTAGCCTTCTGAACCGTGTATTGGGTGAAGAAAGGGTGATCGTTACGCCAGTAGCAGGCACCACCAGAGATAGTGTGGAAGCGAGAATCTCTATTCACGGCGTACCGGTGTCTATATTTGATACGGCAGGATTAGAGAACGAGCAAAGAAAAGCTGGTGAAATCGAGAAGCTAGGAGTTGAGAAAAGCTGGCAAGCCGCTTCAGAAGCAGACCTTAATCTTTTTGTTTATGACTCCAGCCAAGGAGAGCCGGACAAGGAGCTTATTTCCAAGCTTAAAAACAATTCCGCCCCGACTATTTTGGTTGCTAACAAAGAGGACCTGAAAAGTGATTCTGAGGTGGAGAATAGCGAATTAAAAACTATTTCAGTTTCAGCCCTGACTGGCTCTGGAATTGAGAGTCTTCTGAAAGAGATAGCCGAGACCCTTTCTATTTCAAATAAGCCCAGCTCGGGGGAAATCTTAATAACTAGTATCCGCCATTTTACTTGTCTAGAAACTAGCTCTACCCGGCTAGACTCAGCTCGCGAGGGCTGTTCCAGTCAGGTGCCAGCGGAGCTAGTAGCGGCTGATATTCGCTCAGCTCTTTCTAGCCTCGATGAGATTATTGGAGTGACAGAAAACGAAGATATTCTCGGGCGAATATTTTCGAAGTTTTGTGTCGGAAAATAGTTTTTCGAAAAGTAGGAAATAAAGAAAAAACAAAAGGCATCAGGAGGGCTAAGTAAGGGCTCGAAGCTTACTTGAAGAACACTCCTGACACCTTTCAAAGCCAAAGGTTCTCTCTAATCAGCCAAGAAGAAGAACCTGATTATAAGAGAGGCCTTTGGGCCCCAGCTCTCAATACCAAAGCTCGAGTCCATAGGCCTTTGTGGGAGAAAACCTTATTCTCTATTTCCTGCAGGTCAGTTTAGGGAGTTTTTTTGATAATTGAAATGCTCTGGGAGTTTTAGAGCAGGCTGTTAAGCTAATAGAGAGGCCAGCAAAGAGTAAAGAGGAAAGTGAAGATTAAAAAGCTGCCGGGACCCAGGGGTGATTAAGAATCCCGGCAGAATACTCACACATGCTGCAGATCCTTAGAGGTCCCTCACAACCTCTATTCTATGCTTGACCTACAGCCCCCAGCTAAAAAGCTCGAGGCTGTATGTCGAAAAAATCAAAGAGAACTAAAACCTAGGAACTTCACTTTCTCAGGGGAGATTTTAATACAAGAGGGCGCGGGTTAGAAGCCGCCTGCACTAGTTTTCAAGCATGATAGTCACTGGCCCGTCATTCACTAGTGAAACCTGCATATTAGCTCCAAATTGACCTGCTTCTACTTTTTTAATGCCGCGTTCTTTTAGCCTAGCTAGAAATTGTTCGCTCAAGGGAGCAGCCTCTGAAGGAGGCATGGCTGAGAAGAATTCAGGCCTTCTTCCCTTTGAAGTATCAGCAAAAAGAGTGAATTGAGGAACTGAAAGCACTGCACCTTCAGTGTCTAACAGCGAATATTGAAAGCGGTCATTTTCGTCGCTGAAGACTCTAAGGTTGGCTATTTTTTTAGCCATTTCAGCCAGATTTTCTTCACAGTCCCCTTTTCCTAGACCGACCAATAAAAGCAGCCCTGGGCCGATTTCTCCTACCAGCTTCCCCTCGACTTCTACCCTGGCTTCTTTTACTCTTTGAACTAACACTTTCATTTGTTTTCCAGATTCTTCAATGATTGAAATATTCAGCCACAGTAATGTCTCTTTTGTTCACCATATCAAGA
>CALIEE010000274.1 GCA_938022485.1 uncultured bacterium
CATTGCCAGCCTAGGGAGTTCTTTTCAGGTCAATAGAGTTTATTGAATGACTAGGAGGTTCTTGAAATTACCGATTCGGTAATTATGTTATTTCTTCTCCTGAACTTCCCAAAATTTTGTTGTTTGTGGAGGCGCTGCTAGATGGTTGCAAACCAACCAGCAAGTTAAGCAATCTGCCTGAATTCGATTATTTATCGTCGACCGGGCTTTTGTGTTAATTGCTAGCTGCTATTTTGCATTCTAGATCTTTTACTTATTTTTATGAGAATTTTGAAACATACAGTGGCTTTTCATTTATTTGTTGCGGCAAATAGTTGAGAAGCACTTAGAAGATTAAGGTTTTTGTTGTTGATTGATTTGTAAGGACATTTTTAATTGTTGGTAGCTTAAAGGGAATCCCCTCGGTTTCTTTTGAGCTACTAGCAATTCTAGTGTCAGTGGCGATAGCTCCACATTTTGCTAATTAAGTTAGCGGGTGTGGTCTACTTTTCATTTATTACGAGATCAAAACAATGACAACTTCATTACTTGAAGACTACAACGTTCATGTTCAAGAGCGAGCTGAGGAGGGAATCCCCCCTCTACCGCTATCCTATCAACTCACCTCTGCCGTCTGCACTGCGTTGCGAGAAGGGACAATCAAGGACAAGGGGCTCGATTTATTGCAGTTACTATCCCAACGTATAGACCCTGGCGTTACCGATGCAGGCAAGCTGAAAGCTGAGCTACTGGGTGATGTTGCCAAAGGTGAGCTTCGCATCTTTGATTTAAGCCAAAGCGACGCTATTAAACTACTGGGCTCTATGCAGGGTGGTTACAACGTCGAGCAATTGATTCCTTTGTTGGAGCTGGCCGAAGATCAGAGTAAAGCCGCGGTTTCTGCGCTCAGCAATACTTTGCTGATCAGTGAACCTGACTTTAAGAAAGTTGACGCCATGCGTTCAAATGGGAATGCCGCAGCCGGACAAGTCGTAACTAACTGGTCCGATGCAACATGGTTTACTTCCAGACCCGAAATTCCGGGAGAAATTGAGCTGGTTGTTTACCGGATTGAGGGAGAAATCAACACGGATGATTTCTCGCCAGCCCAGCATGCCAAAACTCGAGATGACATTCCTCGTCACGCTTTAAGCTTTTTGGAGAGGAGAAAACCAGAGGCCTTCAAAGAATTAAATGATTTGGTGGCCAAAGGGGTAATGGTGGTGTTGGTGGCTGATGTTATGTGGACTGGATCCTCAAGGAAGTCAGCGTACAACTCGCTGGCCTGGATCTTAGGAGATGCTATTCCGTTTGTTCCGAATAAGCGTGGTGGAGGTATTGTGATTGGTGGTGATATTGCCCCAATCGGTCGAGACACCATTGCTGATGGAGGCGGTTTGGCGATCGTTTGTGATGTCAGCAAACTGGAACATTTGCAAAAAATTCGGGTTTGTCCGCATGACGGTAAGATTTTGAATGAAGCAGGAGATAATACTCTCGCTGAGTTTGAAATTGAACCTTTTTTGTTGGATTCAGCCCGTGCCGGAGGACGCTTAAACCTGGTAATTGGTAAAAAGCTAACATCCTGGGCTCGGGAAGCGCTATCTCTGGAATCATCAACTGTCTTTGCTCCTCTTCCTTCTCCGGAGCCTAGTAATGCTGGGTTCACTCTTGGAGAAAAAACTATAGGCAAAGCATGTGGTCTCGATGGTGTTCGAGCCGGTCAGTATTGTGAACCTGCAGTTGGTTCAGTGGCCAGTCAAGACACCACGGGTCCGATGACTCGAGATGAACTGGCGGCCCTAGCTTGCCTAAGTTTCGAAGCTCCTTTGGTCCTTCAATCCTTTTGCCACACGGCGGCAACTCCAACGGATGACGATCTGAGTATGCATAAATCTTTGTCAGCCTTTATGGCGGATAGAGGTGGAGTTGCTCTTCGAAAGGGTGATGGGGTTATCCATACCTGGATTAATCGTTGTCTGTTGCCCGATCAGGTTGGTACCGGAGGGGACTCGCATACTAGGTTTCCCATGGGAGTTTCTTTCCCAGGAGGATCAGGCTTAGTGGCTTTCGCAGCTGCTAAAGGTCTTATGCCGCTTACCATGCCGGAAAGCGTTTTGGTTAAGTTCACGGGAACGCTCCAGCCGGGTATTACTATCCGTGATTTGGTGAACGCGATCCCCTACGTGGCTATTCAGACTGGACGCCTTACGGTGGAGAAGAAGGGAAAATTTAATGTCTTTTCAGGCCGACTTATCGAAATAGATGTTCGAGATTTGTTGGTCGATGGAAAAGCCATTACTTTAGAGCAATCGTTTGAGTTTGCCGATGCTACTGCTGAACGCAGTTCAGCTGCTTGTGCGATGATTAACAACCTTGAGGAAGTAGTGAAGTACGTCTCAAGCAACCGCGCTCTTTTGGCGAATATGCTCAAGTCGGGATATGGCCATGCCCCCACAATTCAGAGTCGTATTGATGAAATGGATGGCTGGCTTGCTGACCCGGAATTGCTCGTTCCAGATGATAACTGTGAGTATTACGACACAGTGGAAGTTAACCTCGATGAAATCAAAGAGCCATTGCTGTGCTGTCCAAACGATCCTGATGACGTTAAACCGTTGTCTGAGGTTGCCGGTGCTGAAATCGATGAGGTCTTCACAGGTTCTTGTATGACCCATCGCGGTCATTTCGAGACACTTTCTAATGTTGTGGAGAACAGTGGTAACGTCGAAACAGTACTTTGGATGGCTCCTCCCAGTCGTATGGATAGAGCATCACTGGAAAAAACTGGTTCATGCGATATTCTGCGCACAGTTGGGGCTAATATCGAGGAATCTGGTTGTTCTCTTTGCATGGGCAATCAAAAGCGTACCAAGCCCGGTGCAACCGTAGTCTCAACTTCAACCCGTAATTTTAAAGATAGAATGGGGGATGGTGCTTTTGTATACTTAGCATCCTCAGAAGTTGCAGCGGTTACAGCTACTCTCGGGAGAATTCCAAATATGGATCAATATATGGAGGTGATGAAGCAAATAGACCATTCACCGGTGCATAATCCTCTTCAGTTTGACAAGGATGGTGTACCCGAGATGGAGCAGGTTGCTAGTTAAAAACAGCGACTTTTTCTAAACTTTAAGGAGAGAAAGGAGAGAGTCGCCGGCCTAAAAACTAGCGACTCTCAACTTTTTTCGAGGTTATCAAAAAATGTTTTTCTTCTTTGTGCCTCAATCCTAAGTATGTGTTCTCTTTTTGAATTAAGATCTAGTGTTAGTCATTCATTAGGTTTTGAGTTGTAAGCTATTGATAATACTAATCAAAAAGATGATGTTAAAGTTTGAAAACTAGCCGGCCAACCCTCTTGTTTTTCTTTCCAGAATAAGGCAATTTCCCATCCTAGAGCTGCGGTTTTTAGCTGCGTTCGAGATTTATGGATTCAAGTACCAATCGGCCTTTTAGAGCCATTTAAGTTAGGAATAATAAGATGGGAAAGATTATTTACACTCACACAGATGAAGCTCCGGCATTAGCCACAGTTTCTTGGTTACCTGTAGTTAGAAAGTTTCTAGCTAGTCGAGGTATTGAAGTTGAACTAAGCGACATTTCACTTGCTGGTAGAATTCTGGCTCATTTTCCAGAAGCTGTCC
Source organism: uncultured bacterium (assembly GCA_938022485.1). Classification (GTDB taxonomy): domain Bacteria; phylum Bdellovibrionota_C; class UBA2361; order SZUA-149; family CALKYB01; genus CALKYB01. The sequence goes on from CALIEE010000274.1 coordinate 3,624, forward strand.
CAGGTGGACAAAGAGACGAGCTGTCTGAGTTAGGTGAGTTGGTTACTAAGCCAGAAGCTAACATCATGAAGCTTCCAAACATCAGTGCTTCAGTTCCTCAGCTTCAAGAAGCGATCAAAGAACTAAACGACAAGGGGTTCAAAGTTCCTGAATATCCTAACGACGACGCTGATATTACATCCAGGTATAAAAAAGTTTTAGGAAGTGCGGTAAACCCTGTTCTTCGTGAAGGTAACTCCGACCGTCGAGCTCCTGCTGCAGTTAAAGCCTTTGCTCGAAGCAATCCTCACTCAATGGGTGCTTGGTCTAAGGATTCTAGAACTGAAGTTGCTACAATGGGTAAAAATGATTTTCGTTCCAACGAAAAATCAACTCGTATTGAAAAAGCTCAGAACCTTAAAATTGTTTTTGAATCTGCTTCAGGTCAAAAAACTCTAAGAGAAGCAGTTCCGGTTCTTGATGGAGAAGTTGTAGACGCTACTTTCATGGACGCTGCTAAACTTAAGGCTTTCCTTGGTGAGCAGCTTCAAAGAGCTAAGAAAGAAGGAATTCTTTTCTCTCTGCACATGAAAGCTACGATGATGAAAGTGGCTGACCCAATTATCTTTGGTCACTGCGTTGAAGAGCTTCTTTCAAACGTTTATGAAAAGCATGCTGCAGTTTTGGCTGAAGCCGAAGTTAATGCAAATAACGGTCTTGGTAGTTTGATAGCTGCTCTTGAAGAGCTTCCAGCTGATAAAAAAGACCCAGTTCTTGCAGACATCAAAGCAGCAATTGCTGATGGGCCTTCTTTGGCTATGGTTGATTCGGATAAAGGAATCACCAACCTTCATGTTCCAAGTGACGTAATTATCGACGCTTCAATGCCTGCGATGATTCGTTCCTCAGGTCAAATGTGGAACAAGGATGGCAAGCTTGAAGATACAATCGCTGTGATTCCTGACAGCAGCTACGCAGCTGTTTACCAGGCAACCATTGACGACTGTAAAGCGAACGGCGCCTACGACCCAACAAAAATGGGAACAGTCCCTAACGTTGGTTTGATGGCTAAGAAAGCTCAAGAGTATGGTTCTCATGATAAAACTTTTGAAATCGAAGAAGCTGGAACTGTAAAAGTTCTAGCTGAAGACGGCTCAACTGTTTTTGAACATGCTGTGTCTCAGGGTGATATCTGGAGAATGTGCCAGACAAAAGACGTAGCTATTAAAAACTGGGTTAAGCTTGCGGTTGAAAGGTCCAGACTCTCAAATACTCCAGTAGTTTTCTGGCTAAACAAAGAGAGACCTCATGACTCGGTTCTAATCGCACTGGTTAACGAGTATCTGAAAGACCACGACACCGACGGACTTGATATTGATATCATGGCTCCAGAGGCTGCTACCAAGCACTCGGTAAAAAGAATCAGAGAAGGTAAGGATACGATCTCAGCCACAGGAAACGTGTTGAGAGACTACTTAACTGACCTTTTTCCAATTCTTGAAGTTGGAACCAGTGCCAAGATGCTTTCAATTGTTCCACTTCTAAACGGTGGTGGATTGTTTGAAACTGGAGCTGGTGGTTCTGCTCCTAAACACGTTCAGCAACTAGTAGAGGAGAATCACTTGAGATGGGATTCACTTGGTGAGTTTGCTGCTCTTGCTGCTTCACTTGAGCATATTGCTAATAACAACGGCTCTGGAAAAGGCGCTCAGATTTTAGCTGATTCTTTGGATAAAGCGACAGTTAAGCTTCTTGAAACTGGAAAGAATCCATCAAGAAAAGTAGGTGAGCTGGACAACAGAGGAAGTCATTTTTACATGGCTCTTTACTGGGCTCAGGAACTAGCCTCGCAAAGTGATGATGCAGAGCTTCAAGCCAAGTTTGCTCCAATTGCGGAGAAGCTTGCTGAGAACGAAGCTAAGATCATTGAAGAGCTTGCTGCTGTTCAAGGAAAGCCAGTAGACATTGGTGGTTACTACAGAGTTGATAATGCTTCGGTTGAAAAAATAATGAGGCCGAGCGCTACATTCAACTCCATTGTTGAATCTATCTAGTTATTAGATAGATTTTATAAAACGAAAAAAGCCCTCCTAGGAGGGCTTTTTTTATGTCTGGTGTTGTAACCGTTCAGGCGGCCCTTCTATTCGTTGCTCGGCAGGCCTCCTCATTGCGACGTGTATTGAACACGACTCATTCGTCGGCCTTTGAGCGCCTCGACAAGAACCACCTGAAAAGCTTACTCTGTGAATAGCGAACTAAACGTAAGCTAGGTATTTCTCAAAGCCTTCCAACCTACCGTGAACACAGTCGAGGTAGGCAGTTTTGACTGTGTTAGTGACTTCCCCAATCTCACCTTTGCCAATTACTTTATCGTCTAAGGACTTAATCGGAGTAATTTCAGCCGCTGTTCCAGTGTAGAAAGCCTCGTCCGCTGAAGTAATATCTTCAGGTTTTAAGGTCTTTTCTTCAACCTTGATACCCTTGCTCTCCATAATTTCCATCACGGTGCTTCTAGTGATTCCAGCAAGGATAGTTCCGAGAGGTGGTGTGTAGACCTTTCCACCTTTGGCGATGAACAAATTCTCACCAGGTCCTTCAGCTACGTTTCCTTCGAAGTCCAGAAACAGAGCTTCGTGGTAATGACTACCTTCCAGTTCCTGAACGGCCATAATAGAG
>CALIEE010000275.1 GCA_938022485.1 uncultured bacterium
TGATATAAGCCAATATCTGAAATTTTATCGCCATCGAAGTCTCCTGCTACGGCAAGCATATCTCCGAAACCAAAAAGCAATTTCTTAGATGTCAGCCATATGGGTTGATTGGCCAATCTTTTACCTGAGCTGAAGTAGACTTCCCAATTTGAATCATCTCCTTCCGACAAGACATTATTTTGCGGGAGGTAGGTCGCTAGATCCAGTAAACCATCACCATCAAAGTCAGCTGTCAGAGGCACTCCAGAATTTTTTCCTAGCCGCCAGGTTCCTCTTCGTCCTTTTTTCCCTGCTATTTTTTTTGAAGAACCATCAAATCCACCAAGCATAAAAGCTTGCCAGTAAGGAAGTTCGTCACCTGGTCCAAACAACACTAAATCTGCGATACTATCCCCGTCGATATCATCTTTAACAAAAGCATTGTTGACTGAATCGCTTGCAAACTCTCCATGCCAAGAAAAAGCGCTTTTAAGTTCTTTGCTCGTAGAGCCTGTAGACTCTTCCTCGAATGTTAAGGGTAAAATATCGATAGATAATTTCCAGTCTGTATTTTCAACCCGAGACTGGTGTGAACTTTGATTCTCTCCCCTTTTAAGAATAATTTTATAGCCTAAGGAGGCTTCAAGCTCACCAAACTCCCCTCCTTTCAGCTCAGCTTTTGAGTCAGTCTTCCAAATTCTAAGCTCTCGGCCAGATTCTGAAAAATCCAAATCCCAACCTGAAGTAAATTTGGCCTTAGAAATAGTCTGAGCATCAAAACCGGCTTCCCAAACAACTAGCTCACTATTTTCAGCAGTAATAAAATTAAAAAAAGCTATTCGGTTAACGCTTCTGTCGGCAGCGACTCGACCCTTTACATCAAAGGCTCGATCAGAAAGCACTTGAACTCCAGAAGACTCAATCACAACAGGTTTGCGGGCTTCTTCCTCCAAAACTCCAACTAGTTTATCCCCGTTCGAAGAAATAGAGTGTATTTGGATTTTGCTTTTTAAATCTTGAAAAGATTCTAAATCAGTAAGGGCTATACGTTTCGATTGAGTGTAGTTTTTCTCATCAGCCAAACGATATTTAAGAGGCAGTATTATTGCTAACACCAGCAAGACAGATAAAAGCAAGGAAAGTGGAAATTTCAAACTATTCATTTTCATCTACAGCAGCCCAAACCAACAAAGCAAAAATTAGTACAGCAAGCCCAGCAAGCCCTGTGAACCATAGAGATGAACCATGGAGAAAAGGCTTGGTAATGGGTCGGTAAAATAAATATATGCAAGCAATAGCTCCATTAATACCGACTCCTAGGGAGAATAGTATCTGTAGTATTCCATTACCGTCTTTCATCAAACTACCCAAGGCAATTGCAAAAGTTAGAAAGGCTGGATAGGCCCAGATATGACTTACTGTATTGCCAGCACACCCTGATATCAAAGAAACAAAGAAAAGTGATAAAAAAGCAACCAAATTGAGTATTAGCAGCTGAAAGTCTTGGCCTTGCCACTGCTTAAGAAGCGATAAAACAAATAGCAACAAAAGAAAGGGACCAAAGGAAACCCCGGCCTGAAAAAACTGGTAAGGGGAAATATAACCAACAAAACTATACAAACTACTTCCACTTTCTAAAACCGCATCGAACACGAGCCTATAGTCAAAAGGATATATTATGTTTTCGAGTCTAACTTTGAACGCACCGAATATACCATTTTCTTGAAAATAACTCCGGGCAAGAGAAGAGAAATTTACCCCTTCCAAATTTTCGTCCGTGTAACAGAAAAGGTGCATGTAAAGTAGACGAGGTGAACTCTTAAAGAAAGCTGCCTTTGCAATGAGCCAAGGAGATAGTGCCAAACAAAAACCTGTGGGGTAGATTGCTAAGTCTCGGATCGCACTTGATAGCCCCTCCCTCCTCTCTCTGAAAACTTGGTAGACCTTTAAAGAAAAGGCAAAAGCACCAAATGCCGCAATAGTGAAAATAGCAGAGTCGTGGGTTAACATAGCAAGACCAGCAACTAGTCCCGAAAGAAACCATTGCTTATATTCAAGCCATAACCACAAGGACGTGATTAAAATTGCGGCCATAAAAAACTTAGGCCAAGCAAACATCATATTAAGAGCAACAAAGTAACAACTTAGAAGTGCCACTGAAGCGTAAGCTGCAGCACGAGAGCCATAGCGTTCAAAAGTAAAAAACCAAACCACTACTAGGCCAAGGCTATTAAGAGCAATCACTAAGGTTTGATAGAGAAAGAATAGACCTTGGCTGGAGCCCATCCAATTCGCGCTTTCTTTCAAGCCGGCCATATAAAAAACGGTACTATTCAAGATCGCGGCAACTGGCCCCCTATCTCCCGCGCCCCAGCCAGGAACAATTTCGATGCTATTAGGATTAATCCCTTCAAGCATCATTCTTGAAAAATTGTAGGGAATAATTAAATCCACTGGTAGCCCAGTAATCAACATCGATGTATCCACCAAAGCCTCGCCAACAAGCCCATTTGGAAAACAGAGATAGAGAGAAAGTATTAAGGTAGACAGTAGTCCGAGAAGGTATCCAGCTAAATGGCCCTTTCGACAGTTAGCTAAGAACTTACCTCCATAAAAACTCCAGAAAAGGGACAAGCACATCAAAAGAATTAGTATTATCCGAATTGATGAATGCTCCAAACTAGACAAAGAAAGTCCGGTGGTCAGTAGGCACAAAGTAAATACGCCCAAACAAAATTCCAGTGAGATCTTTAGACCTGGGCTGCCTGGGATAATTTTCCCAAACAGGCAATGAGCTAGAGACAAAGGAAAAAGAGTCACTAGGAGATAAACGAGGCCGGATAACAGTATAGTTTCGATCAAAATCGCTCTTTCCAAGAAAAGATGTTGGCAACCACAGTAAGATGTTAAAACACAAAATTAACCATGAGCCAGTTTACTAAAAACTATCAACTGCAAATGACCGATGGACGGTCACGACATTTTGCTGTAGATCTGGCTGCTTTTCAAGGGCAATGGCCTGTTGAAGCCCTATAGCTATTTTATATAAACAGTATCTGACATTAGCAGACCAGTGCTTAACCTTGAAGCTCCCAAATTACCGCAAAAAAAACTTAATATTAAAGGCTGTCATACGATCAAACACTGGACTTTAACTGCCCTCACCATTCTTTTTTCAATTACGCTACCCAGCACTACATTGGCTCAGTC
>CALIEE010000276.1 GCA_938022485.1 uncultured bacterium
AGCCAGTACTAGCGCTCCGGCAGTAGGCTTAACAGCTATGCAGAGCCCCCACAGCACACCTGCCAAGAGCTTCAAAATAATGTTACGTTTTTCTACGGCAAAAAAATAAACTCCAGCAGTCAGGGTAGCTAGGTAAGTCAACATTCCATCGAGATGCATTATTCTCGAATGGGCGATGTTTTGGGGATCAAAGGCCAAAAAAAGAGCCACAGCAAAAGCAAGAATTTTATTACTCAAAGGTACTAGCAGTAAAAAGACAGCTGGAATCAACAATGAATTGACAGCCGAAATGGCAAACCTTCCAGAAATAAATCTGCTAAAATGACCGGAATCTCCAAACTGAAAGTTTCGCCATTCATTATACTGATCACTTAAAACCTGACCGACTGCTATCGTAAGATTTGCTGGAATACCTGGTTGCCCAAGGTGGGTGGTAAGATGAACAAAATTACCATCTCGATAGTTCTCTACAATTTGAAAACTTCTTTCTTGCCAGTGATGTTCGTCAGCTTGAGGAGAGGTTGAGTCTAACCAAAAGACCCTCAAGGTCATGGCAATCAGATAAAGAATGAAGCAACAAAAGGCTTTATTCATAAGAGTTAGAAATCAATACAAAATATTCCTGGTTTCCTTTCTTAGCTCCTGTTTTAACAGAGGCCACACTACCTCGAAAGGACAAGCCACATTCCCGACAATACTTTTCAACTAGGTCCACTGCTAACTTCTGTTTCTTCAGGTCTCTGACCACCCCACCCGACTCAATATATTCCTTTTCCAATTCAAATTGAGGCTTCACAAGCGCTATAATCTCAAACTCCGATGCCATCTCAGGAACAAGAAAAGGAAGCACCTTACGAAGAGAGATAAAACTGACATCTACAACTCCAAAAGAAGGTCTAGGGCTGAAATTACAGCTAGCCAAATCCCTAGCATGAGTATTCTCCAAAGAGACAATCCTCTCATCCTGCCTAAGGCGATAATGAAGTTGGTTTGTCCCCACATCCACAGCATATATTTTAATAACCCCCCGCCGAAGTAAGCAATCAGAAAACCCACCTGTGGAAGCCCCTAAATCTACGACTACCTTACCAGAGGGATCAATATCGAAATGAGCCAAAGCTCCTTCAAGCTTATCTCCTCCTCGACTTACGTAATTTTTAGGTTGTTTTTTTAAGCGGATTGCTGCCTTACTATCCACTGGCATGCCAGGCTTTTCAGCTGGAACATCGTTAACCAGAACCGTTCCAGACATGATTAAAGCCTGCGCTTTGTTTCTGGTTTCTGCCAAGCCTCGCTCGACTAAAAGAAGGTCCAATCGGTCCTTCTTGCTACCGGACACGGCTATTTTTCAGAAGTCTTAGAGTGATCACTGGCTACTACGTCCCCAGAGTTATCGGCAGGAACATCTCTATTAAAAATATTCCAACTTTTCAACAACTTCAATGCTTCTTCAAGTTGAGTATCGTCTTCAAGAAGAAGCGAAAGATCTGCTTTCATCGCCTCTCTAGATCCAGCTCTCAACTTATCCTTCTCATCTTTCTCCTGGATTTTTTTCTTACCAGTTGGGTTCTTAATAGCTCCCTTCAGATCTTTTTCCTTTGTAATTGAAGGTTCATCTTCTTCTAAAAGCTCCTCAGAGTCTTTAGGGAATCTACCAGCTGGAACAACGATGTCAGGGGTAACGCCCTTAGCCTGAATAGAATTTCCACTTTTGGTATAGTATAGCGCAGTAGTTAATCGAAGCGCTCCACTGTTCTCCATCGGAAGAATAGTTTGAACAGAACCTTTACCAAAGGTCTGGGTTCCAAGGACAACTCCTCTCTTATGATCTTTAAGGGCCCCAGAAACGATTTCCGAAGCTGATGCGGACCCTCCATTAACCAAAACGACAATTGGGTACTCAGGCTCATTACCATCATCATGCCCATAATATTTTTGTTTTTGGCTCTGCAGACGTCCATCCGTGTAAACAATTATTCCGCCCTCAAGAAATATATCTGATACCTCAATGGCTTGAGTTAGTAGGCCACCGGGATTATTTCTTAAATCAAGGACCAAACCCGCTATTTTCTGGGATTCCAATTCTTTTTGCATTTTGTTGAGGCCCTTGAGTACTTCTTGGGCAGTGCCTTCTTGAAATTGAGCAACTCTTACATATACAAATCCATCGTCCAGTTGACGGTATCTTACACTTTTAACTTTGATAACATCTCGAATCACCTTAATTGGGATCAAACCAGCAGAACCTTCTCGATGAACCGATATAGTAATTGGTGTGCCCCTTGGGCCACGCATTTTCTTGACCGCCTCTACTAAGGTCAGGTCCTTAGTGAATTCATCTTCAATTTTAATTATTTGGTCACCCGCCTGAACTCCAGCTCGTGCAGCTGGCGAATCCTCAATAGGGGCAACTACTGTTAGTAAATTATCCTTAACTGTAATTTCAATACCCAAACCACCGAAGCGGCCTTTAGTCTCGACCTGAAGATCTTTGTACATCTCCGGTGCCAAGTAAGAACTATGGGGGTCCAAAGTCTGCAACATACCCTTGATAGCCCCATTGACCAATTTGTCTACACCCACTTCATCAACATAGTTTTTTTGAACCAATGCCAAGACATCGGTAAAATTTCGAAGTGAGCTATAGCCTTCTTCAACTGTATCCTTAGCTGCAACTTGGTGAGCGAAATTAAAGGCCAAAATCACAGAAAGTAATGACCCTCCGAGCAAAAAGGCGAATGTTCGTTGGGTTAAAGTGATAGATTTGGTCATTTTTATTTCAGGCCTGCTTAAACGATAAGATGTCCAGAACATTTAAAAGGGTAAGAAAACACCCTGATGTTACTTGAGACGCTAAGATACCGAAATACCATAGTTCAGCCTCACTCAAAAGGCCTTTTGGACAGTTAAATAATGCCAAATAGGTCTTCTAATGGTTTAGCTACCGTAAATCTTTCACCGCAAATATAATTCAGGATCGATAGCTCGACCCTTGTGACGTAACTCGAAATAAAAATTATCAGCTCCAACCCGCCCTAGGATATCCCCCTCTGCTACTAGACTGCCTGGTGAAACCTTGACCTGGGCCATCCTCCCGTAGAGTGTATAAAAGCGTTTACCATGATCAACTATGACCACCATTCCATATTTAGAAAGAACTCGGTTCATAACCACCTTACCAGAGGCTACAACTTTAACAGGCACCCCCTCCCGCACCCGAAACTCCATCCCTTTTCTAAGCAATACATCATCAAACTCATCATGTTGCACTTTACCAAAGCGCCCTTCTACCTTACCTAAAACCGGATAGAGAAGTGCACCCTTTCTATCAGCCAAGCCTGCTCCCGAAAACTTCTTAGCCAAAAGTCGATTTTGGTCTAAGGCACCCATCATCGAAGCAAGTATCTTTTCTAAATCTTGCGAAGTCGACTTCAACGAACCAATTGCCGTCTCAAGCTTCAACTCTTGTTTAGAAACATCCTCAGCTAGTTGTTTTCTTTTGATCTTTTTTCGATCCAGCTCAGCAGATATTTTTTCTAGTTTCTTAAGCACAAACTGCTGCTTACTTTGAGCAGTGGTAAGCGCGAGTCGATCCTCATGCAGAGAGCCGACCAATTTTTTCAAGGTAAGCATCTTATCTACATCAGAATCTGTAATAGCTTTGGTATAGCGAACCCTTCTAATCAATTCCTTCGAATCACTAGACTTAAACAGATAGCTCAACACTGCATGCCGTCTGTTTAGCTGATAGATAGTAATCAAACGATTTCCTAATGAAAATTTTCGATGCTCTACTTCTTTTTCAACCCTCTTCACCGCACTTCGCAAAACCTTTCCTGACTCTTCTAAAATTGCAAGCTCGGCAGTAATTTTCCTACTAGCTTCTTCCACCTTCTTAGTTTCATCGGAGATGTCTTTTAGTTCACGATCGATGAGACTTTTTTGCCGTTGATTTTTTTCAAGATCTGCAACATTCTTAGCGATTTGCTGCTCTATTAGCTTAAGCTTGAGTTCAAGCTTGCCGCGACTTTCTTGCTCAGCAAAGCCATCGTTCAAAGAAAACGCAAGGGCTACTACAATTAGGAAAGTAAAAAGATTTCTCTTTCTAAACATCAACTAACTTTCGAGTCGCGAAATAACTTCCCACCCCTCCAACAACAGTGCCTCCAAAAACTAGGAAAATTATAACGAAGCGGTTTAGATACTTAAGCTCGGGCAAGGCCGCCATTACTTCACGAATTTGAACAAACTCACTGTTCAAAACCAAGTAAATACCTGAAAGCAACATCAAGCCGATCATAGAGCCAAGAAACCCTTGCAGAGCTCCACCCAAAATATAAGGCACTTGAACAAACTCCTTAGTCGCTCCAACAAGACGCATTATTTCAATTTCTCTTTCTCTCGAAAAAACCACTAAGCGAATAGTGTTAGAAATTAAAAAAACCATCACAAAGAGTAGGATCAGGCTAATTACAACCCCCAAAAATCTCAAGACATTTAAAACACCTTGGGTGTGCTCAATCCACTCGCTACCCGCAATGACATCTGTCACATAAGACCTTCTATCAAGCTTCAACCTTGCTAGCCTATCCTCTTCACGGTGATCAGACTTGAGTTTTAGCTCGACCGATCCAGGCAATGGGTTACTTCCATCGAGACCATCCAAAAAATCACTCTCAGATCCCATATCCTTCCGAAACAACTCCAAAGCCTTTTCGGGTGAAATATAATCAACTGACTCTACATGGGTGGAGCTTTCCATCTCTCGAACAAATTCTGAAAGCTTTTTCTGAGAGATATCGTCCTTCAGGTAAACCATCACGGTTGAACTATTTCCAGAGTCTCGAACAAAACCACCAAAGTTTTGAACCAGAAGAATAAATCCTCCTAGAAGAAATATTGACAAAGCTACAGTCATCACTGAAATAGCATTGCTCATGGGCAGAGATCTC
>CALIEE010000277.1 GCA_938022485.1 uncultured bacterium
CTGAAACAACTCTTGCTGCACAGTGCTAGATTCATCGATCGTCTCAATATATTCTTGAAGAGACTTAACTCCAAAACCATCCCCCTTCTTTGCCGCCTCTATTGCTAGTACTGCAGCTTCAGCCGCTGCTACTGTAGTGAACAAAGGTATATTAAGAGAAGTAGCCGTACTTCTAATGGACCTAGAATCAAGCAAAGGACCGGTACCTTCTGGAGTATTGATAACTAAATCAATTTCACCAGCCTCTAGGGCGTCCACAATATGAGGAGAACCTTCCCTAACTTTATTAATCTGCTTAGCTTCAATCCCCTGGCTACTTAAAAACTTTAGCGTTCCTTCAGTTGCGACCAGTTCAAACCCAAGCTCAGCAACTTTTTTAGCAGTTAGAACAGCAAGTTTTTTATCGGCATCTCTAATACTCAAAAAGACCTTGCCCTTTAAAGGCAGCTCCACTCCAGTAGCTTTTTGGGCTCGAATAAAACCACCCTCAACTGAAGTATCTATCCCCATAACTTCACCAGTAGATCTCATCTCTGGCCCGAGCATGGCGTCAACCCCTCTAAACTTAACAAAAGGAAAGACAGATTCTTTAACCGCGACATAAGGGATTCCAGCGATGCTAGCTTGGTAGTCTTCAAAACGTAGGAGCCGACCATACACTCCAGACTCTGAAAGCTGCTCTAGACTTTCACCGGCCATTACTCTGGCTCCAACTTTAGCCCACGGAATACCAGTGATCTTGGAAACAAAAGGAACACTTCTTGAAGCTCTTGGATTTACTTCAATGATATAAACCTCGGATCCTCCAACAACAGCAAACTGCACATTCATCAGCCCCTTAACTCCAACTTCTTTAGCAAGGGACTTGGCAGCACTTTCAATTTCACTAAGAATTTCTCTAGAAAGATTCTTTGAAGGCAGCATAAAGGAGCTGTCACCCGAATGGATTCCGGCTCGCTCAATATGCTCAACAATTCCAGCGACGATTACTCTTTCTCCATCAGAGACGGCATCGACATCTACTTCAACCGCATTATCCAAAAAGCGATCTAGTAAAACTGGTCTTTCATAAGAAACAGACACTGATTCGTTAATATACTTCCTAAGTTCTTTTTCACTATGAATAATCGCCATAGCTCTGCCGCCAAGCACGAAACTTGGTCTAACCATCAGAGGATAGTCAACTCGGTTGGCAGCCTCTACAGCCTGCTCTTCATTACTGGCCACGCCACTCTCAGCTTGCTTCAAACCAAGCTTATCAAGCAGGTCTCTAAATTTTTCTCGGTCCTCCGTAGCGTCAATGGCCTCAGGGGGAGTTCCAATAATAGGCACACCTAACTCTTTCAATTTCGCAGAAAGTCGAAGCGGAGTTTGACCACCATATTGAATAATCACTCCATCCGGCTTTTCTCGAGCAACGATCTCAAGAACGTCCTCAAGAGTTAGCGGCTCGAAATACAATCTGTCAGAAGTATCAAAGTCCGTAGAAACAGTCTCTGGGTTACAGTTAACCATAATCGTTTCATAGCCTGCTTCCTCTAAAGAAAAGGCTGCATGCACACAACAATAATCAAACTCTAATCCTTGACCAATCCTGTTCGGACCACCACCAAGAATCATAATCTTCTTATTACTGGTAGGTGGAGCATCTGACTGATCCTCATAGGTGCTGTAAAGATAAGGGGTGTCGGATTCAAACTCAGCCGCACAGGTATCAACCTTTTTGAAGCCCGGTCTGATCTTTTCAGCATGCCGCTTATCTCTGACCTCGTCTTCCGAGCAATTCATTAGCCAGGCCAATCGAGCATCACTTGCTCCAAGCTGTTTAGCCTCTAGTAGGCTAGCTGCCGACACGTCCCCAATCTTTTTACCCTTAAGGGATTTCTCCATGTCTACGATCATCTGAATCTGGTCGAGAAACCAGATATCGTAGCCGGACACCTTATTCAGGTCCTCAATGGAGGCTCCTTGCGCTAAGGCAGAAGAAATCTGTAGCGGTCGGATGGGATTAAGATTCTTAATCTCTTTTAAAAGATCTTTAAGCTCTCCCTGCTCGTTATACTCACCATCAAATAGACCCGTCTTTTCAACCTCAAGAGACCTATAAGCTTTTTGAAAAGCCTCAGGGAAAGTTCTAGCAATAGCCATTGCCTCCCCCACTGACTTCATCTGAGTTCCCAGCGTAGAATCAGCCCCTTCGAATTTTTCGAAAGTAAAGCGTGGAATCTTTACAACAACATAGTCAATACTTGGCTCAAAGCTAGCAGGGGTCTTTTTAGTGATATCATTTGGTAGCTCGTCCAGCGTGTAGCCGACAGCCAGCTTGGCTGCAATTCTAGCTATAGGAAATCCAGTGGCCTTAGACGCTAGAGCAGAGCTACGAGAAACTCTAGGGTTAAGCTCAATTACAATTTGTCGACCAGTCTTGGGGCAAACCGCAAACTGAACATTGGAGCCTCCAGTGTCCACCCCAATCGCGTTCATGATTGCAATCGCACCGTCTCTTAGATCTTGATACTCTTTATCAGTTAGTGTCTGAACCGGAGCAACTGTAATGGAATCGCCTGTATGAGTTCCCATTGGATCCAAGTTTTCAATTGAGCAAATAACAACAGCATTATCTGCCTTGTCTCGCATAATTTCGAGCTCATACTCTTTCCAGCCAACAAGAGACTCTTCAATCAGCAGTTCACTAATGGGACTGCACTCAAATCCCCAAGCAAGCTTTTCTTCAAGCTCCCCTTCATGCTCGACCACTCCACCGCCACTACCACCAAGAGTACGTGACGGCCTTAGAATAAGAGGGTAGCCGATTTTCTCAGCAGCAGCCTTCCCCTCCTCCATAGTGTGACAGATTTCACTTCTAGCACTATCCAAGCCCAAAGAACTGACTACTTCTTTAAAAGACTGTCGATCTTCGGCTTTGGTAATTGCGTCAATCCCTGCACCAATCAGCTCCACATTGTGCTTATCAAGTATTCCTTTCTCAGCCACCTCGATGGTAACGTTAAGAGCAGTCTGCCCGCCAATTGTAGGTAAAAGCACATCTGGCTTTTCTCTCTCAATAACCTTTTCAATGAACTCGGCAGTAATTGGCTCGATATAAGTTCTATCCGCCAAATTCTCGTCAGTCATTATTGTTGCCGGGTTAGAGTTAATCAGAATGACCCGGTAACCCTCTTCCTTCAAAGCCTTAACAGCCTGAGTACCAGAGTAATCAAACTCACAGGCCTGACCGATTACAATAGGCCCTGAACCAACAACCAAAATTGATTTTATATCGTCTCTGCGTGGCATCTCTAAATCCCCTGCTCTACCATCTCTGCAAACCTAGCAAACAAATACTCAGCATCTCTCGGCCCAGGTGAAGACTCTGGGTGATACTGAATAGAAAAAGTTTTTATCTCATCGATTGAAAATCCCTCAACTGTCTTATCGTTAAGGTTCATATGGGAAACTTTTAGATCGGCCGGGACTTTATCAGCGTCAGTTGCAAATCCGTGATTCTGAACAGTGATTTCAATTTTTCCGGTCTTCTGATCCTTAACCGGGTGATTACCTCCACGGTGACCAAAAGGAAGTTTGAATGTGGGAGCGCCCAATGCATGGCCTAAAATCTGGTGCCCTAGACAAATTCCAAACATCGGATACTTTCCCTTGAGAGCTTTCACCGTTTCAATGCCGTAAGTGACAACCGCGGGGTCTCCGGGGCCATTAGAGAGAAAAACACCGTCTGGCTTAAGAGCTTCAATCTCAGCAGCGGAAGTACTAGCCGGAACCACTGTTACTCTAAATCCCTGGTCAACCAAAAGACGAAGAATGTTAAACTTAACGCCAAAGTCTAGGGCGACAATATGTTTTCTTTTTTCAAACTCAGGCCCTGCGTGTTCGCTATAGCCTTGACCTCTCTTCCAAGTTCCTTGAGACCAAGTGTAGGGATCTTTACAGGTAACCTCCTTAACGAGGTCTTGACCTTCCATTCCTGGTAGTGCCTTCACATCGGCGAGAATAGCGTCAACATCAGTTCGAGAACTAGAAACGATTCCCATCTGAGATCCATTGTCTCTAAGGTGAAGAACAAGTTCTCGAGTATCCACCCCTGAGATTCCAACTAACTTATTTTTTTCAAGCCAGTCCTGAAAACTCATTTCAGAACGATAGTTACTCCTTAGCTTGGAAAATTTTCTTACAATCACACCCTTGGCGTGAGTAGCAAAAGATTCCACATCCTCTGAGTTACAACCCACATTTCCTATATGAGGGTAAGTAAAAGTTAGAAGCTGGTTGGCGTAAGAAGGGTCAGTTAATATTTCCTGATAACCGGTCATCGAAGTATTAAAAACAACCTCCCCACTAGCTTCACCAATATGACCGCAAGCCTCGCCTCTAAAGACCTTTCCATCTGCTAGAACTAGAACTGCTTCCTTAGTCTTACTCATTTATACCTCTCAGCTGTATTCCTTAACCGCTTCTTAACTATAGAGTCCTTCCGAATCAAACACCTTACGACCCGCAACAACCGTATATCTGGCTAGCCCTTGAAGTTCGCGCCCAAAAAATGGAGAATTCGAACTCAAAGAAAGATTATGCTCTTTGCCAAACGTAATTTTACAATCAGGGTCAATCACAGAAATATCTGCGACAGAGCCTTTCTCTAGACTTACCTGCTCAAGTCCGTAGCAAGCTCGAGCATCACTGGTGACGGAGGCAATTGCTCTCTCAAGACTTAGGGCACCTTCCCTTACTTTTTCTAACAAAAGTGGTACTGTTGTTTGCAAGCCTAGTATGCCAAGTGAGGCATCACCAAAAGCAACTCGCTTGGAGTCTTCTTCGTGCGGAGCATGGTCGCTCGCTACACAGTCAATTGTTCCGTCAGCCAATCCTTCTAATAAACCCTTAATATCTTCCTGTTTACGAAGAGGCATACTCATTTTAGCTGAGGTGTCATACTCAGTTACAGCTGTCTCATCTAGGATAAAGTAGTGAGGAGCAGTTTCCGCTGTCACTTTTGCGCCGTCTTTCTTCGCTCTTCGAATCAGTTCAACTCCACGAGCAGTGCTAACATGACAAAAATGAACTCGACCTCCAGTGAGCAAGGCAAGTTCTATATCCCTGGAAATCATCACATTCTCAGCGGCAGCTGGCATACCCTTCAATCCCAACTCGACACTCAGCTCGGACTCATTCATTGAAAAGCCATGGCTTAAGGCGGTGTCTTCCTCATGGCAGGCAAGAACCAAGTTCATCATCTTGCCATACTCCAAAGCACATCTCATTAAGGCGGAATTCCAAACCGGCCAACCATCATCAGAGAAAGCAACACACCCTGCTTCCCAAAGCTCAACCATTGGAGCGAGACACTCCCCTTTTAACTTCTCTGATATCGCACCAATTGGATGCACTCTTGCTCCACCAGCCAGTTCTGACTTCTCAAGAATAAACTCCACAACCTGAGCATTATCAATTACTGGATTTGTGTTGGGCATACAGCAGACAGAAGTAAATCCACCGGCAGCAGCAGTCCGAGCCCCAGACTCAATAGTTTCTTTCCATTCGAAACCCGGCTCTCTCAAATGAACATGTATGTCAATTAAACCAGGGCTTACTAGCGCCCCGGAAGCATCTAAAACTTCTGCTTCACTTTCGGAATCGAAGGCTCCAGGCTTTCCAGTAGCTTCTATAATTCCATCAACTGAGAGCAGGTCTCCCTTCTCGTTTAATCCCTTAGCAGGGTCCAACAGAGTGCCGCCCTTAATTAAAAGTTTACTGCTCATTGGCCACCAGCTCCTTAATTCCCGACTCGGAGGAAGAGTCTCTTCCCTTGTTATCAGCACCTGTCGCAAGCAAGAATAAAACTGCCATCCTCACCGCCACCCCCAACTCCACCTGCTCTTCAATATGCGACCGAGGACCATCAGCCACGTCAGAAGCGATCTCCGTGCCTCTAATAATTGGCCCAGGTGCGAGCACCATACAATCAGGGGCATAGTCCCTAAGCCGGTCCTCGGTAATACAGTAAAGGCGGGAATACTCTTCAAGCGAAGGTATATAGATATCCTTTTGGTATTCATGCTTCATGCGAAGAGAGACCACGACATCAGCCCCTTCTATTCCACGTTTCATGTCCGGGAATACTTCAGCCCCCATACCTTCGAACTCAGTAACTGCCAAAGTAGGCGGAGCAACTAATCTGACTCTACAGCCAAAAAGTTTAAGTAGGTAAATATTAGAGCGAACAACTCGGCTGCGAAGAGCATCTCCAACAAAGCTAACACTAAGGTTTTCTAAGGTTCCAAGTTTTCTTCTAATACAAAGGGCGTCCAACAAGGCTTGGGTTGGATGCTCATGAAGTCCATCACCGGCATTCACTACTGAAGTTTCTGGCAAATGGTCTGCCACTAACTTGCAAGCTCCACTAGCAGGATGCCTCATAACCACAACATCCGGCGACATGGATTGTATAGTAAGGGCGGTGTCAATTAAAGACTCTCCTTTGGAGGTACTACTAGAGGAAGCTCCAAAATTGATTACGTCCGCACTTAGTCTCTTTCCAGCTAACTCGAAGCTCATTCTAGTTCGAGTCGAAGCCTCGAAGAACATGTTTACAATAGTCTTTCCCCTGAGAGCTGGAACCTTCTTAACTGCTCGCTTATTAACATCAACAAACTGGTCGGCGCTGTCCAAAAGGGCTAGCACTTGCTCCTTACCAAGGCCTTTTATACCAAGCAGATGTTTAAGTTCGCTGTTCATGATTAGGTCAAAAGCCCCAAGGATATTTATTTCCCTGACTTATGAATAAACACTCCTTCTTCTTCATCGTGGTCTTCCAAATGAACTCTCACGAACTGCTCTCTTTCAGTCGGAATATTCTTACCGACGTAGTCGGCTCTAATTGGAAGTTCTCGATGACCTCTGTCGCAAAGTACAGCTAACTGAACGGCCTGGGGTCGGCCAAAGTCGATAATCGCGTCCAGCGCAGCTCGAATTGTCCGTCCTGTAAATAGAACATCGTCCACTAAAACTATTTTATGATCATCAACATGGAAGGGAATGCTAGTTCCTTGGACCACAGGTTGGTCAGCTCCCTGACCCAGATCATCTCGATAGAGCGTAATGTCCACCACCCCAAATGGAATCTCCACTCCGTCAATTTCTTTAATCTTGGAGACAATCCGCTGACCTAGAGTCTCACCTCTCGTTCTAATACCGACAATGGCGAGCTTTTTTCCGCCCTTGTTATTCTCGAGTATCTCATGAGCTATACGGGTGATTGAACGATCCACCTGCTCCGCATCCATCAATTCTGTCCAGACACTACGATCAAATTTCTTTCCCTCACCCGACATTGAGAGTCTCTCCTAGGTATAAGCTTCCTTTAGAAGCAGATTGATAAAATCCAAGCCCATGGCTCTGCCAGAGTTGCTTGCTTTTACAAGCCCTATCACCCGTAGCTCTATGTGCTGTGGAAAAGTATGTTGTGGAAAACTGAATATTAGAAAAAGAAGAATTTTTGGCCTCAGACTGTGGCCTCGCCCCAACCCTGTTAGAACCCAGGGAGCACGCTTTCAGATAGTTCATTTTACCCTTCGCAGCCTCGCCGGACCGCCTTAAAAGGTTTTTCATTTGCCTAACAGCGCATTGTAGCAGAATGAACAATTCTGACAAGGGGGAGGATCCATAAATATTAGGGACTTGCTAGCCGAGGCCAGAGCTAAGGCCATCCAATTTTTCCATAGCCCAAAGAATGCCTTCAGTGGCCTTCAAAGCAAAGTTTAGAACCAAACCGGCTCCGGGTATTTGCAGAAACGATAGAACCAGTCCGACAAGAGCCATTCCAATAGAAAAAAATGAAAAGATTGGAGTAAAGAAGAAGTTATTTAGTGGTTGAACAAAATTTAGCTGCTCAGTCCAAATAAAGATAACTGGGGCAGTAAAGAGCCACGCGAAAAAGCTAACAAAGAAAGCTATAACCACTTTACTCTTGAGACCGGAGGCAATCCCTATATTTTGAGAAAGCCTCACTCCTGAACCAATTCCAAATAGTGCTAAAAAAATCAGCTGTGGCCCCATATCTAACCAGGCCCCTGGCCAGCAAGATAAAAACACCAAAGCCACCAGCAATAGCGACCTCAAACTAGTAAGTTTCACTCCTAAAACCCTGCTGACTGAAAAAAGTAAGAGCATAAAAAGTGCTCGTAGAGTGGCTTGTTCACCTCCAGCCACCCAAACATAAAAACAGCTAACAGCAAAGCCCAGGACTGAGAGCAAGACCTGCCGAGGAAGAATATGAAAATAGTTAACTCGACTAACTAGCCCAGTCAGCAGCCAACAGGTCATGGCAAAGACAACCCCTGTGTGAAAACCTGAAACGACCAATAGGTGGCTTAAGCCTGTGCGTTTAAACAGCTCTGACACACGGCTTCCGGGCAAGCTACGCTCACCTAAGGTGGCTGCAAGTATTACTCCTAATACCTCTTCACTGCCCTTAAATTGAGCAAAAAGGCCCTCAACAAATTTTCTCTTTTGCTTTGGACAGCCGATATCTGTGACCTCAACTACCTTAACCGTCCTACCTCGAACTAAGCCGCGATAGCCTCTTCGGTAAAGATGCCCCTGCCACGATATTGGTGGGGGTCTAG
>CALIEE010000278.1 GCA_938022485.1 uncultured bacterium
TTCTGAGACCAAAAAAAATTTAGTTTTAAACCTAATGCTCTACTAACACTGCATTTAACGTACCAAACCAAATCAGAATTTGTTCCACTCAAATACGCTTAGATGCAAACAGGTTGTTATTCGGAAATATCCTTACAGGCATAGATTACTGACAATTTTTGTCGATTGCCAAGACGTTTTTTGTCTCTTCCCTTACCTAAACGACACTGATAGAAATCCGGCTTGCTTTATAGTTGATTCTCACATAGGTGATACGCTGAAAGTGCCATAATATTGTTTGGAGGCGGCATGAACCCGTGCATTAAAATTGCTTTCTTTGTCATTCTATCTAGTCTGATTACTGGCTGTGATACCGGCTACTGGTGGTCCCGAGGGCAGCCCGATGGGGTCTCAGAGCTCATCCAAAGGTCATCTGAAAGACTTGCCGAGTCAGTGGCTAAGCATGGCCCCGCTAGGGAAAACCTTTCGGGCATTGCGATAGATAGCTCTAAGGCTTTGGAAAAAGCTTTGCAGAACATTGGTTCTGGCGCTGGAGGCAACCAGCTGGTTCAGTTAAGTAGTGAGCTTAAGGTAGCTAGAGACGGTTTTATGAAGATGGAAGGACTTATCTCCATTGGATCAAGAGCTGCTTTTTCTGAATTATCTGGTCAATTAAGACGATTTACAGACTCCGCAAGGGAGGGGCAGACCATTAACCCCGAAGCTTTTGGATTATTTCATGCTCGGACACAATTTTTTCTAGCAAGAGAGTTGATGGTTCCACCACCAAATTTTGGATAGCTAAAAAAAACTATTTGCCTAAGTTCCTCCAAAGGACACCCCGTTTTTAAGCTAAACTAACGAACTCCTCTACCATCTTTTTAGAGCCCACAATTAGAGGGGATCGCTGATGGATGTTATCAGGGACTATGTCTAGAATATCTACGCTTCCAGCACTAGCCTTTCCCCCGGCTTCTTCTGCTAGAAAAGCCATTGGAGCGCACTCATACAAATAGCGTAATTTACCTTCGGTATTCTTCTTATCGCCGGGATAAAGAAATATGCCCCCCTTCAACATGGTTCTATGAAAGTCTGCAACTAAAGACCCAACATAACGATGAGAACATTTTTCCCCCTCGCAGTTTCCTTTTTCCTTCAACTTATTCACGTAGTCTTTGGTCTGGTCATTCCAGCCGGGGGAATTAGCTTCATTGCAACTATACACCGTTCCGTTGTCAGGAATAGTCATATCCCGGTTGGTAAGAATGAATTCCCCTATAGAAGGATCTAAAGTAAAGCCTTGAACACCCTGCCCCGTACTAAAAACAAACATCGTACTCGAGCCATAAATAGTATAACCCGCGGCAATCTGTTTTCTTCCGCCTTGAAAAAAATCTTTTGGTCTTTCCTTATTTACTTTGGAACCAGAGCTAACTCTTTTATATATACCAAAGATCGTCCCGATTGATACATTCACGTCGATGTTGGAAGAACCATCCAGGGGATCAAAGGCTATCACGTACTTTGAAAAGTCATCCCCCCTTGCAGCCTCTATAACGCTCTCTCTTTCCTCGGACACCATAGACACAAACTGACCCGAACGACCAAGAACGGCATCAAAAACCTGATCGGCAAAAATATCCAACTTCTGAACAGACTCACCTTGGACATTCTGCTCACCTGTCATTCCAAGCATTGAAGCCAGGCCTGCTCGGTTAACCCCTTGGGAAACTACCTTAGTTCCAAGGGCAATAGCAGATAGAACTTTTGACAATTCACCTGTGGCAGATTGGTTTTTCCTTTCTTCGTCACGAATGAAGCTTGACAAAGTAACTGTGTCTGGAGACGCGAAGTCCATTTATTTTCTCACTCATTATGATAATCAAACAAATCACGAGCCTGGCAAAAGGCAATCTAATATAGCGCTAATCTTAATAGAATTTATACAAAAAGGATGCAAACTAGAGATAGCCTCCCTCACTAGAAAGTAAAGAGGGAAGGCTAATAGAAATCTCCAAGCCATCTTTCTTACTCTTACCAGCATGGATAACTCCACCATGGTCAGAGATAATACTATTCACTATCGATAAACCAAGACCTGTTCCTTCCTTTTTGCTAGTAAAGTAAGGATCAAAAATCTTATCCCTGGCAGAATCGGCAATGCCTGGCCCATTATCCCCTACTGTTAACATTATCATTGACGAGTCTGGGGCAAATTTAGTTTTGATATCAATACTAAGACTGACTGGACCAGCCACATCGGAGTTTGCCTGCAACTGCTGAGAGCCTTCAAAAGCTGCCACTGAATTATCAAATAGGTTTACCAATACTCTGCTAAACTGTTCTTGGTCCATATTGACCTTTGGCAGGCCTTGATCAAGGTCCAAATCAAAATCAATACTAGAATGGGCTGCGGAATACTGCGCCACGGCCTCTTTAATAACCAAGTTTAAATTTCCTTTCTTCAGCACAGCACTCGGCATTCTAGCAAAGCGAGAAAATTCATTAACTAAGCCCCTCAAAGTTTCAACTTGCTTAACTATCAAGTCCATTCCGTCGGAGAACAGTTTTACATCTTGTGTTGAAAAGCTAACTCCCTTTTCCCCAGCTATTTCATTACCTGAACCTATCTTTTTCCTAATACGTTGAGCACTAAGTTGTATTGGAGTGAGTGGATTTTTTATTTCATGGGCAATTCGTTTGGCGACTTCTCGCCATGCAGCCATCTTCTGAGCTCTAACTAACTCCGACATGTCATCAAATAGTATAACTGCACCTGGACTCCCCTCCTCACCTGATAATAAAGTTGCTGAAAATTGGAGATGCAGTTCAGTTTCGCCAAGCTCAATAGTTACATTGTCAGTAACGCTCTTTATATCTGAACTATATAATTGCTCTAAGTTTTGATAAACGACATCAAATGAACGTCCGGGTAGAATTTCTCTTAGGCTCATTCCCTCAGCCAACTTTCGACCTAAAATATTCTCTGCTACCCGGTTATAAGTGTTCACCTCCCCCTGACGGTCGATAGTAACAACCCCCACTGGCACACTCTCTACAACAGTCTCAATATACTTTCGTCTAGAAACCAACTCCTCAGTTGTTTGCTTGAGGTCACTAGTCATGGTGTTGAACGAACTAACTAGGAAACCAAGCTCATCATCTCCTACATCCTGAATTTGATAGTCTAAGTTACCCTGAGCAATTTCCTCCGTACCTTCCGCAAGTTTCTGAATGGGACCAGTTAAACTTCTAGCTAAGTAGAACCCAATCCACATAGCGGTGACCATGATCAAAAGCATCACCATCACAAGAGTAAGCAAATAACTTGACGCTAAGGGGCGTTTGTTTCTTTGCAACTCTCGGTAATCATCAAATGAATTCACTAATGAGCTTAGTGCTAAATTAAGCTCCGCTGGCACATGATAGGTTCCAACTAGATACAATTCTTCGCTAAGATCCTGGTGTTCCAATTTAGAATAGGCTCTGACAAACTCGCCGCCAAGCGACTGCTCAGCTTGTACAATTTTCTCTTTCCCAATGTTCTTAGACTCTAAGTCTGAGTCTATTGCTGGAAGTAAAACTTCAGAGAGCTTAGAATCCAAACTACGAACCAGCAATCTGCCCTCTCCATTAACAATTGAGAGCTCCCCAAGCATGAATTCTGCTCGTTTAGAATCCACCAATCTTCTAACAGCAGTGGCGCCATCTTTCTCCAAAAAATTAGGATTTAACGGCACACCCTGCAAAGAAGATTTTACAACCTTAAGTTCATTCTTTAAACGCTCACTGGTTTCTTCATAGTGAAAACGGGCAACACCCATCGCACTATCTACTGTTGAGACAATTTGCGGGGAAAACCATCCATCTAAAATATTATCGACTATACCCTTCGCAGTAACAAACAGTAGAGCCGTAGGGATCAGAGACAAGCCAACAAAAGAAACCATTAGCTTTGTTCGTAGCCTGGAGCCCAAGATGTTTTTTTTACGGTCTAGAAATAACTTAACAATATTTCTAAGAACCAAAAACGAAAGTACCATCACGACAACAATATTAATGTTGATCAGAAGGTAAAAGCCTAAGTTATTACCAATAGAGCGCTGGTCAGATATGTCAGGAATTTCCGTTCTCAACCAAACAATGGCCAAAGCTGAACAAGCAGCCAAAAGCACAGTCAACAGCGGAATCGAAAGTTCTGACTTACTGGCTCTATGAAAACTATTACTGCTCTCTTTCATAATCTCAGGGCTGAAAATTTAGACCTAATGAAAAATTATTCTTCAACAATTATCGGTCTAGGATTTTGATTAACCCCTAAGTACTCCCACGCCTTGGAAGTGGCTACTCTGCCTCGGGGAGTTCGCTTAAGAAAACCTTTCTGCAAAAGAAAAGGCTCGCTCACTTCTTCAATTGACCCTTTGTCTTCACTCAGAGAGGCCGCAATAGTATCCACCCCAACAGGGCCACCATCAAATTTATCGATAATCGTCGAAAGTATGGCACGATCCATGGAATCCAAGCCTTGAGAGTCAATCTCCAATAAATCAAGAGCCTCACATGAAGTTGCTTGGTCGACTAAGCCCTCGGCCCTTTGATCTGCATAGTCTCTAGCTCTTTTCAACAATCGATTAGCTATACGAGGAGTGCCTCGAGATCTTGATGCTACTTCACTAGCTCCTGATTTTGTGATTTCAATATTTAGCTTTTCAGCAGAACGAAGAACGATCTCAATTAACTCACCAACACTATAATACTCGACCCTCTCTACTAAACCAAAGCGATCTCTCAGCGGAGAAGAAATCAATCCCATTCTGGTAGTAGCAGCGACCAGTGTGAAAGGTTTCAATTTGAGCTGGACAGACCTAGCGGAGGGGCCCTGGCCAACAAGGATATCGATAAAAAAATCTTCCATTGCCGGATAGAGAACCTCCTCTACCACTCTAGGCAAGCGATGTATTTCATCTATAAACAGAACATCATTTTCTTCAAGCCCAGATAGGACCGCTGCTAAATCCCCTGGCCTTTCCAAAACTGGCCCAGAAGTGGATTTCAAATTAACCCCTCGCTCCGAGGCAATAATAGCAGCAAAAGTTGTTTTTCCAAGCCCAGGAGGACCGTAAAACATTATATGATCTAAAACCGAGTCTCGATCCCGCGCTGCACCGATTGCAATATCTAAGCTCTCACAGACACGAGCT
>CALIEE010000279.1 GCA_938022485.1 uncultured bacterium
AAAACTTTAAAGTGGAAGCCCGACGAGATCGATGATGAGAAAGTTTACCCACTTACCGCTGACTATGATGGGGATGGTTGTAGTGATCCAGCTTACTTTATTCTTAAAGAGGGCTTGCCAGGAAAGTGGTTTGTTTTGCCATCAGGTTTTTCTGAGAAGGCTTTGAAAGACACATATCCACGAGGGCACAATATCGTTATTAGTAAGTCCTTTGGGAGAGAAGAAGATCTTCCAGCGCAGATTCTTCTAGGGTTTCACCATGGACGTTTGCTCAGGTAATTGAAGATAGTTGCTTGTGTGGCTCTCGGCGGGAGAGTAGGCTGCCCACTAAGTTAACAACAAAAGGAAAAAGTTTTGGATTACCTACTTCTGGTGGTAGTCGGGGTCGTGGCCGGCGTAATGGGTGGAATTATCGGCGGTGGTGGGCTACTGACGATGCCTCTTTTGTTTTTCCTTGATCTCGACGCTTCATTAGTTATCGGAACTTCTTCTGTTGCTTCTCTTACTACTTGCCTTTCAGCTACCGGAGTTTTTGCTCGAGGAGACAAGATAAAATGGAAAACATCGGCGCAATTCACAGCATTGGCTATTCCGGCTTCTTTAATTGGATCTTGGTTAGTTCTAGTATCCAAGCCTGAGGATCTAAAGAAGTATGTAGCGATCGTAATTTTACTCTGTGTGCCACTTCTTTTTAAAGACGAGAAGTTCGGCTTAGAGAGAAAAGAAGTGAGTAAGACTAAGTATGCTTTTGGCATGGTTCTTTACTTTATGGCGATGATCAACGCGACAGTAGTTCCAGCCGGCGCGGCTCTTGTTACAGCTATTTTGCTGATAGGTTTCATGGGTATGCAGATTATTGAAGCTCATGCCACCTCTCTGCCAGCTAGGGTAGTTTTACTTTCGATTGCCTGTACGGTTTTCTTTCTCAACGATAAAGTGTTACTCCCCTACGCACTCGTTTTGGGGGCGGCTTGCTTTATAGGTGGAATCCTAGGGGCTAAAATCGCTATGAAAATGGGTAACAAGTGGGTCAGAACTGCTTTTGTTTGTGTAGTTCTTACTGCCGCATTTAAGATGATTTTCGAATTCTAGCGATAAAATATATTAGGAAGTGACATGTCCACTATTGTAGCCGTCCAACGCGGAGAAGAAATCGTAGTTGGCGCTGATACCCTAACTAAGTACGGGGAATCAAAAGAAACAGCTGAGTTTAAAATAGATTACTCGAAGATTATCGAAGTTGGGGATAGTCTTTTTGCGTTTGTTGGTCATGCTTCTTTTGGTTTGGTTCTTCAGTCTTATGTGAAGTCCTTACTCGAGATTCCTTCTCTCGGTAGTAGGCTTGAGATATTTCAAATGGCAAGAGCCATGCACCCAGTTTTGAAGAAAGACTATTTCATGGTGGCCAGCGAAGACGACAGTTTTGAAGGCTCTGACGTTGATTGTCTAGTAGTGAACAAAACCGGTATTTACGGTGTTTATTCTATGCAGAACGTGCATCAGTTTAGTAAATACTATGCTTTCGGTTCTGGTAGTCAGTATGCAATGGGAGCGATGCATGCTCTGTATGAAAGTGGAGCGAGCGCCAGAGAGGTTGCAGAAGCAGGCTTATCTGCGGCAGTGTCCTTTGATGATGCCTCAGACGGACCTATAGAGATTCGTTCCGTTTAGCTCTCTTGTAAGAAGCTGACCAAAGCTCTTACTGGAAAGCCAGTAGCTCCTTTTTGATATATTCCCCTTCTTCCGTCCAAAAAGGCAGGACCGGCTAAGTCAATATGAGCCCAGTCAGTATCTTTTGGAACAAACCTTCTCAAGAACAATGCTGCGGTTACTGCCCCAGGGCCAGGATTGCCGATATTCTTAACATCGGCAATGTCACTATTTAGATAGGCATCGTATTCTTCAGCTAGAGGCAGGGGCCATAGATTGTCCCCAGTCTTTTCGCCGTGTCTGTGAAGAGCCTCTGCTAAAGAACTTTCATTACTAAAAAGTCCAGCGTAGCGGTCTCCAAGAGCTGCAACACAAGCTCCAGTAAGAGTTGCGAAATCTATAGTTTTGTCGGCTTTAAGTTTTTTGCTGTAGCAAAGGGCATCGGCAAGAATTAGTCTTCCCTCGGCATCTGTATTTAACACCTCTATAGTTTTACCATCCATAGCTTTTACTACGTCACCAGGATGAGTGCTGTTAGCACTGACCATGTTTTCACAAGTTGGGACAAGTGCGTGTATTCTGTATTTTGGTTTGGCAGAAGCTGGCAGTTTAGCTATAGCTTCCATGATTCCCAGCACGGCCCCGGCTCCCCCCATGTCACACTTCATAGTCATCATACCGCGGCTAGACTTTATGCTAAGCCCTCCGGAGTCAAAGGTAATACCTTTTCCCACTAGTGCTATTGTTTCCTTAGCCTTTCCTTTGGGCTTATAATCCATGTGTATTAGGTAGGGTTCGGTAGAACTTCCAGCAGTAACGGAGAGAAGAGACCCGGCTTTCATTTTCTTTAAAGCGGACTTACCAAAAACCTTAATGCTCATTTGAGAACTAGTACCTCGAGCAATTTTTTTAGCAGCATCGACAATTTCTTTTGGCCCCATATCTCCTGCCGGAGTATTTACTAAATCTCTAGCCAGATTTTGACCTGAGTTTATTGCGTAAACTTCTTTTAGTACTGCCTTTAATTTTGCAGCTGGTTCTGATTTGAGAGCAATTTCGATAAGCCTTTTGGAATCTTTAGATTTGTTCTTTTTGTATAGCTTAAAGCGATAGCTCCCGATTAAAACACCCTCAGCCACTGCCTTAATGTAGTCTTGAAGGTCTGAGTGTTTGATGTGAGCTAGGTGTAGACAATTATGATGTTCAGAAGATTTAGCTAAACTAGCTCCTAGCTCTCTTAGTTGATCTTTGAGTTTGGCTAGGTCTCGGTCCTCTTTCCCCTGTGCAATTAAAGTTATTGAACAAGCTTTGGACTTATTCGTAACTAAAACCGTGCAATGCTTGCCCTTACTAGGTTTAAAGCCTTTCTTTTTTAAACCTTTAACCAGCTGTCCATTGAGTTTGGAGTCTAGTTTCTCGATAGCTTTCCAAGAATTAGAAGAGAGTTGTGAGCGGAGAGCCTTGCCGGGTTTTTCTGCTGAAAACACAGGAATAACCGTTGACTCCGATAGTGTCGATGGGTTTTGTTTGCTAAGTTTGATATCCATAAAGAACCCATATTCTATTAGTTGCTATGAAACAACTCTTTAAAAAACTATCGGCCGGCGAATCTCTAGACGAGTCTCAAACTCTAGCTGTCTTCGAGGGGATGATAGGTAGTGAAGCTGAGATATCAGATGCAATGATTGGTGCTTACCTGATGGCTACTGCAGGTAGACTTCCGACGGCGGATGAGCTGGTTGGAGGAGCCTCTGCTTTAAGAAAGCACATGAATAAAGTTGAGTTAAAAGACTTCGACTTTGAAGGTGGGGTTGTTGACACCTGTGGCACTGGAGGAAGTGGTTTAGATACATTCAGTGTTTCTACTGCGAGTGCCTTTGTTGTAGCTGGTACAGGTCAAAAAGTTGCCAAGCACGGAAACCGAGCCTCCACCAGTCGCTCCGGTAGTGCCGATGTGCTGGAAGCTCTGGGAGTTAAGCTAGATATTTCCCCTGCTCAAATTGCCAAATGTATCGATAAAGCCAATTTTGGATTTATGTTTGCCCCGGGGCATCATCCCGCAACTAAAAGAGTTGTTGGGATACGAAAAGAACTTGGTTTTAGAACTATCTTTAATTTTCTAGGTCCACTTTCTAATCCAGCAGGAGCGAGGGCTCAAGTGCTAGGAGTCAGTGTCAAGGAAATGTGTCGACCTATGGCAGAAGCTCTATCTAGACTTGGTGTTGAGCGGGCAATGGTTGTGCATGGAGAGGATGGCCTCGATGAGATCACTCTTACTAGCAAGAGCTTTGTTGCTGAAGTGAAGCAGAAAAAGATTATTGAATATGAAATAACTCCTGAAGAATTTGGATTGAGCCGTGTGGAGTTTTCGCAAATTCAAGGAGACGTTCCAGAGAACAATGCTAAGCGGATTAGAGAAATCCTTAGTGGAGAACCTGGGCCTTATCGTGATTTAATAGTTATAAATGCAGCTGCTGCCCTTTACGTGGCTGGCAAAAGTGAATCACTGAAAGAGGGAGTAGCCACTGCTGGGGTATCAATTGATAGTGAGTGGGCGAAAGGTGTCTTGGAAACGGTAATTGAAATAACAAACTCCTAAAACGATTTGTCACAGCCGAAGATAAAAATTTGTGGAATAACCAACCTAGAAGATGCTGAACACTCGCTTAAAGCTGGGGCGTCTTTTCTGGGCTTTAATTTTTATCAGAAATCTAAACGCTACCTTGAGCCAGAGAAGGCTAAGAAGATAATCGCAGCACTTCCTTCCGATAAAAAATACTTCGGAGTTTTTGTAAATCACAGTCGGCAAGAGGTAACTGAGATTGCGGCAATATCAGGTATCTCTGGTTTGCAATTTCATGGAGATGAGCCGGATAGTATGCTCGAAGATTGGCCGGGTTTAGAGGTGATCAAAGCTCTCAGAATTAAGACTTTTCCAGTGATTTCAGAGTTAAAGACTTTGCTGGAAAAAGCAGACTACTTATTGTTCGATAGCTTTAGTGATAAAGAATATGGTGGAACCGGGAAGACTATAGCTAGCGATATTTTAGAAGGTCTTGTTGGTAGAGATGCCGATGGAGATATATTAAAAAAGCTATTTATCGCAGGTGGTGTTACATCTTCGAACATAAAGTCTATTTCAAACCTTTCCCCCTTCGCCATAGATTTAGCCAGTGGCGTTGAATCAGATAATCCACGAAAAAAGTCTTTAGAGAAGATAAAGGCTCTGTTCCGAAACCTAGAGTAGAATGAGTACTCGGTCGGTTCGGTCGTTTTTTAGCCACATATAGATGATTTTTAGCTCGAA
Organism: uncultured bacterium; assembly: GCA_938022485.1. Classification (GTDB taxonomy): domain Bacteria; phylum Bdellovibrionota_C; class UBA2361; order SZUA-149; family CALKYB01; genus CALKYB01. The sequence goes on from CALIEE010000279.1 coordinate 4,958, forward strand.
TTAATGTATGCTTAATTCATCTTGCTTGAAGCCGGAGTTACTCTGGCTGGATTTTTATAGGGTGAAAAATAGGTTGGCTGTTTGTTTTTGAGTGATTTTCTGAACTTTTTTCATGCCTTCATCGGGCTTAAAGTTAAGTTAAGAGCTTGTTAATAATTGTTACAAAATCAGTCCCAGCTTCATACATCCCGGTGACAACCCGCTGGACCATTACGTGGATAATCTCAAGTGTAGGGAGGTCGTCCATCTGCAAATTGGAACACTGCCTAAGTAATGGGAAAGCAATGGACCAAAGATTAGTAGTCTTTGGGAGGGAGAATAAAAAATGACTGTAGAAGTTACTGACAAAGAATTGGTTGAAAAAACTGCAATGGGAGACTTGTCTTCTGCTGAGGCTTTAATTGGCCGGCATGAAGTTAAAGTTTACTCTATGGCTATGCACTTAACTAGCGACGAAGAAGAAGCCGCGAGGGTTACAGAGCAAGTTTTTGTTCAGCTGATCAGTAATATTGTTGAAGGAACTCAAGAAGAATTCGAGAATATGTTGCACCGCGTAACTTACGAGTTCGCTATTGCCAGCTTACTAGGTAGAGTAGAGCAACATAGCCGTGACGTTAGAGCGCTTTGTGAAAATATCACAGGGATGGAGCTGATTCACAGTCACTATGAAGAAACGGGAGACCCTCTTCAAGAGGCTCGCTGGAGATTGATGGATTCGGGGGATACCTTGGATGCAACTGATGATGCTCTAGAGATTATCGAAACAGATTAAGTAAATATCCAAACATATCAGATTCCTTTTAACCCGGCTCTGGCCGGGTTTTTTTGTGCCTAGGCCTGAGATTGGATAGTGATTTAGTGCTCACTGTAAAAGGTAGACTAAAGCGAAGTTTAGTTAGTTTTTGCAAAGAGCCGGTTCTTTACTTCTATTGGTTTCGGGTATAGTTTTCAGCGGTATTTCAATGAGAAATCTCGATTTATTTATTAAGGAATTTGAAATGAACAAATCCAATCAGAGTATTACTTTTAAAGGTAACCCAACCCCAGTTCATGGCAGTCAAGTTAGTGAAGGGGATAAAGCTCCTGGTTTTAAACTAACTGGAAACGACATGGCTGATGTTCAGCTATCGGACTACGATGGGAAGGTATTGGTTCTTCTATCAGTACCGAGTGTTGAAACTCCAGTTTGTCAGACAGAGACTCGACGTTTCAACGAACTAGCTACTGACTTGTCTGATGATATTGAAGTTCTAGCTGTAAGTGTTGACCTACCTTTTGCTCAAAAGCGTTGGTGTGGAGCTGAGGGAATTGAAGCAGTTAAGACTGCGAGCGATTACAAATACCGTAAGTTTCAAGAGGACTATGGAGTTTATGCTTCTGATTTGGGTCTTCTAGCTCGTGCTGTTTTTGTTATTGGTAAGGATGGTAATGTTAAGCATGTTGAGTATGTTGGAGAGATTGCTGAAGAGCCTAACTACGATGCTGCACTTGACGCTGCCAAGGGAGCACTTAACTAGTTGAAATCAGGTTGAGTTACCTCAGGTGTTGGAGGTTTATGCTTAACTAAACTATATTGCCTCAAACTTTATAAGAGTAGACAGGCTTTAGGTTACAGGAATGGGTGATCAGAGTTGAAAAACTTTGGTCACCCATTTTATTTTTTTTTGGCGGATGCCGCCCTTGCCTGAGGAAATACTGATGAAAGCTCTATTTTCGATTTACTTTATTGCGATTTTGGGTTTTTTCCCAAATTTCGCTTTATCTCAAAATACTGAATGTAACGGCCCTGAGGTCAAAATATATGTAAATCAGCATATCGATCTCCCTGAGACTGAGAATCTTGCTAGTGAGATGAAAAAAGTTTCTAGAACAGTTTGTCTGGCAGATATTGACACCTATACTAGAGCAGCCACTAAGCTTTCCGTACGTATGGTATCCAATACTAGTTATTGCGGTACTGCGATGAGTAACTCTGAACTAGTCTTATTAATTGGTCAGGGATTTGTTTGGAGTGCGGCAGATTTGACAAGATGTTTAGTCAACATAGTTGAAAGCGTAGGGTTCGTTGCTGGTGGAGGAGATGATAGTAATATTTGCTCCTTAGCACAGCTAGCTAGTGACGAAGTGGCTTCTTATTCAGATATCTACGAAAAGTTTGAGGTTGCTTATCCTGAGGATGAAACCAATCTTAGAATTTTTGCAAACCATGTATTACAAATGCAAACCAATAAACTTAATTTAGAAGCTTCTTGTAATTTTTCTAAAGACGATCTCCCACCAATTGGAGAAAGTAGTATAGAGATATAGCTTAAGAATCGGGTAGACAGGTTTGTTCAGGTTTAATTTAACTAACCGGTTTCAGCCTGCCTACTCGATTCACATTTCTTCAAAGATAAGCCTCTCTTGAAAAAAATCTACACTCATCCACTCTGACAGCTGCCAAGGGTTTAGACTTGGCTAGTTAAGCAATTGATAAAACATAGTAATGGGGCAAGTCGTGCATGATCTAGATTTGAGCCCTATCTTTGTGTTACTCCCTGCCACCATTTCAGGCTGCCTTCCTCTGCAAATCTGTGATCTTTCTATAGTTTCTTTTGGGTACAAGTCTTGTCGGCCAGATTTTGATTGGCTGGATTTGAGTGAACCAACATCGGTTTGATTAAAGAAAGGTTAAGGTAATGGAAGGTTTTTTAGAATTTGGTTTGAAAATTGAAATGACAAGAGCGGCCGAAACGTTTTCTGTATCTATCAAGACAAAAGTAGACCCAGGCTCTATTGCAGCTATCTTTGGAAAGCGAGAAGCCACGTTTGAACAAAATGGCAAGCGTACTGATTCTAGGCATTGGATGAAAAACAAGCATCGTTACTACAAATTGTTAGCGGGGTTAGAGAAAGAGAACCTATTGCGCTTCGTAGAAATTGATAGTCCAGACAATATCGCTTCTGGTGACCTACAGTTCCAATTAATATTAGTTGCTTTGTCTGGTTATATAAACAAAATATATGGGGTATTACTTCAACTAGTGGCTTTTAACGACCCTTGTTTACAATTCGATAAACGAGAACCTTGGGCTAACTATAAACTAAGCTCACAGTCAAAATTGATAAACTTAAAAGGTCTGGGCTCTATTGAAGTTTTTAGGCTTAAGGAGACT
>CALIEE010000280.1 GCA_938022485.1 uncultured bacterium
ATTACAGCAACAACCGTCTCTATCGTCTACCGGGGTGCCTGCAGGAATAATGCCTGTTCCCAGCCTACATGTGTTTTTGAACCCAGCCATCTCCGGCGCATCACAACCACTTAACACTTCCGGCTCTTCCGATTCCTCTGGGACCTCTGGTTCCTCTGGCTCCACGGGATCCACCGGATCCTCAGGATCCACCGGAGTCTGTATCCCCAACTCACTCAAATCCACATCAGCAAGCGGAATAGCTGGCCTAAAACCCTGAGCTAGTCCTTCAACTTCTAGGTTGTTAAAAACTGGAAGAATTGTTTTAACTCGCGCCCGCATCGCAACAACTATTGGCTCTTGCTTGAGAGTTTTGGGATCGTTTCCAAGAAAAGAATCACAACCAGTATTGGAATTTAGAGAAGGATGTCTAAGGCAACCATCATCTCCATCCAGACATCCATTCGGGCTGCCAGTCTCTTCTCGCGCACACTCATAAGGCCTAAGCAACGCAGCATTACTTACTAAAGGAGAATCTGTATGTTGAAAGGGCACAACTTCGGCCCAGTTGCCAGAGCCGGTTTGTCCAACAAGCGTAGACAGAGGCACTCTCTCTGCCGCATCCATCACATGCTGCTTGGCCCACTGATAGCGATAATAGTCATAAAACTCAGCGCTGTTTGCTGGGTCGAGGTCTCTGGCATCAATGTCTAGATTTGGAATTGAAAGAGCAGTAGAAAGCCCCTCTTCTGCTCCAGTCTGTAGCAAAGCCTTAACAGAGTAAATTCGAGCTAGGTCAATAAAACCAATCAGCAACAGCATTAAAACCGGAAACGCTATTGCGAACTGAAGCATGGTTACTCCAGCCTCATCGCTTCCAAGACACTCTTTATCTATATTCACTTTTTTATCCATTGCTACTTACTACTTCTTTAAATTTTTACTCTAGATCACTGCACCAGAAAAAATCCTGGGCTATCAAATATTTTCTCCATTTGATTTTTGATTTGCTCTGACTTAGTTCGGCAGCCTGGCTCACAAAGCATTCTGCCCGAATCATCTGTAAACTGAGGCACTGTAACTACATCTCCAGGGCTTGGCGCAGCCTCACACAAGTTCTCCAGAGAATCCTCAAAACTACCTGCTCTGCACTGGGCTAAGCTAATACCGCCGCCAATGAGAGAGGGGTCACAAGCCGGAAGCACTGCTCGGTATGTTCCACCAGTTTCAACAGCCTTTACGTAAAGTCGATTAGCTTCATAGAATTTTTCTTGTCCAATTTGAAAATTATCCCAATTGGCTTGGCCGTCAGTGCAAGTCCCACAACTGTCAGTATCAAGGCAAGAGGCACAAGGGTTTACTAGCTGTACATTTTCTGAAAAAGGCCCTGGCTCAAGACATGTGTCCGAAACAGGATCTACTCCCCTTCTAAGAATCTGATGGGCTCCAGCTAACTCACCGACATTGATGAAATGAAACTTCACTCCAGCTGGAATATAGTTATCGTCTATAATTTGCTCAGCCGCTGCCATTGAATCTTGATAGGACTGATAATCATTACCGCAAGTCCCTCCGACACAGTTTGTAATTCCATCGGAGATTAAAACAACTATATTTTCGCTAATATCAAAGTTGGGAGCGCTCTGAAGCACGCCCAATGCCTCAGAAAGAGCTTCTGGGATATCCAAATTATCGTCATCAAGGTTAAGAAAATGATGCTTCTGAACCCGTTTTAAAAAGAAATCTCCATCTCTAGCCTCAACATCCATCACTTCTCTTAGGCGCTGCATGATTGGTGAAATAGAGGAAATATCAGTTGCTGGCTCGGGTACAAAAGGAGGGATAGCGCTTAGTGGATCGTTTATATCGGTTGGTAAACTAACTCCACCATGAAACCTGCGATGATAATTATCAGCCGCTGAATCAAAACCAATTACCCCTACTCCGTCCACAGGCTGCAATAGGTCTAGGGCATGTCTCACTCCAGCAAGAACAGATGAAAGTGGTTCGGGACCTAGGTATTCTACTGGACAGTCATCCATATAGCCTTCAATAATACCCGGTTGGTCAGAGGCCTGACAGTGAGCATCTACGTAATGAAAACCATAATTCGAAGGGTCTGCTAGAGGAAGCCCCGCATAGTCATCCTTAAAATGTTTTAAGGGATTTACTCTAAGAGTTGCTGGACCCATGGCACGAGTGTCACCATGACCCACAGGAGCTCCAGCCATGCTTGAGGCCATATAAGAGTTCCAAATGGTGTTTGCTAAACCTGAACCACCTAGCATTTGGCAACTAGCAGGATTCTCACAACCCCAAGTAGGCATGCCGTCATTAATATGCTTGTTGCAGTCCGTATAAACTCCTTCATTGCAACGAAAGTTATACTCGCTGGCATAAAAAATATTATTAGCAGCCTCTGTCTCATCATAACCTGCTAGATAATTGGAGAGATGCACACCAGGATACCCTGTTACACTAGGTTGAATTTTGGGTTGGCTAAAATGAGTGTCTTCAAAAGAAGAGCGAGAAAGGTCAATAAGGAAGATTATATTCTTGCTGTAGGAAGCCGCAGTCGCCTCTGAGCTAAGATAGACATCTGCTTGACCAGCCACCGAACCAAAAAAGTTTTTAATTGGATTTCCTTGAGGAGTGCTAAGATTAACTCTATAGGCATTAACCGTCTTGTTTTGATTTGCTACCTCCGCTGCGCTGGTTTCAAGAAAACATGGTCTTTTCCAAACTCCTAGCGGACAAGGGCAAGAAGCGGTGGTATCGAAGGTTTGAGTTGCATCTCCACAACCTGGGTCTTCAAAAAACCAGTCACCGAACGAAACTGATGCAAAATCAGTTGGAGTATCGCCCACAGTCTTACTGAAACTCTGCTGGCGGCTCTCGGAGATCGAGTAGTTTTTTTCGAGTATACTAGCAACTCTATTTTGAGCTAGGTCCATTTTATCTGACTCCGTGGGGAGACTTGAAGTTTTCCAAGCATGAAGGGCTGCAAGAGCAGCTTTACCTGCATCAGAGTCTTGATCAAATTTAGAAACCGATAGAAAGGAAGTATCAATCGCCAAGCCAGCGAAGAGAATTAAAACAACAGCAATTATTGAAACAAAGGGAAGTATTCCACCCCTTTCATTTTTTACTGGAAGGCCAGTATAGTTAGGAGTTGAGTAGACTAGATAGTTGCCTAACTGAGAGGAGAAATTACTGGAATCACTATTTATAAGCTTACCCGTCATATCGGAAGCTTCACACCCTATGCTATTGTTTGGCCCCAAATGCGTGGCACTAATCCATTGTTTATTTACCTTTGTTCCTGTCTACGGCTGTCTTGTACTATGTTATTGTTTGAGCTTTTTAGTGCGCTTATTAAGCTCCACTCCAGTTGTCACTGGTTGTTGAAGATAAATACGGCCCGCTGCTATTGGCTGAAATTTTAAGATTTTTTAGAAATGGCAATAGACCATTAAAACGAGCAGAAACCATCGAGTTCACGGTCTCAGAGGCTTCAGGACGACCTGCTGCTGAAGCTGCTTGTGCAGAGGCATACTCAGAATATATGCATACTGAACCTGCCGTAAGTCTAAACTCTTCTTGATAGAGAGTACCAGTAGCTAATTGTCGAACCTTGTTTTGTAAAAATGCTTGTTTTCCACCATAAGGAGCCATAGCCATATTTCCGCAATTAGCTCCATTCATATCAGCGGCAAAACTACCTACCTCAAGCTGACCAGTGTTAGCAGCAAGACTTACTGCATTGTTAGCTAATTGGCTCATTGCCTGATGAGCGTTAAATAAACGCGCGCAATCTATTACTCCCATAGTAAGAAGTAGTAGAAAAGGTGCCGCAATTACAAACTCTATAAAGGCAGCTCCTCTTTCCTCAGAAGAGTTAGCCTCAAAATTTGAACTTTTTCTGCAACTACTAAAAAACATAAAAACCTAAGTTAAATTGAAAAACTAAGGGATCAGCACCCTAATCCAAGATTTTAGGGCAGTGTGAAATGTCTAATCTTACCCAAGGAATTCTTTAAGGGCCCTCTCCCTGGGAAAAACCCCTATCGATGAAATCGGAAAAAATAGTAAAAAACTTTATAATTTGGAGCGGAGCTCAAATATTTATTTACTATAGATTTCAGCTAATTAGCTTGGGCACAGTGAAAAAATTCAGGCGCTGCATAGGATTTACTCCCAAACTTAACGACAATTCTTGCACTTGATATAAGGGGTCAGTTTCTTTTTTGTCTTATTATAGTGCCTAGAGACGTCAATCTTTCCCGCCCAGGCCCATGTAGCTTTTTTCTTGCGATTGAGAGTCGTTGGCCCTGTAAGTTTAACCACACGCCCACCCGGTATTTTCACAGAAACCTTAATGTCTTCAGCAGCATACTCACCCACATTCTGCACGGTGAACTGAACATGCTCAAATTGAACCCCTCTACCAAAACGAAATAGACCTTTTGGCTCGCCTTGGGCTCTGAGCGTGGTCTTTCCTGTCTTCTTACTTTTGGACTGCCTACTAGGCTGGCTTGAAGAAGCAGAGAGTTTTTTAGCAGCTTGATTCTTAAACCCTACTTTCTTTCTAGCCGTCTTATTAGTAGTACTTTTCGCTTGGCTAATTATCTCGCCCTGCTTAACGAAGGAAATTTCTTTCTTCTTCGCCTCCTTGAATGCTTTAACGGCTTCATTTATAACTTTTTTTGTATCACGGGAGGCAAATCTTGAAGCGGTTCTTCTTCTAAGGTCACGCTTATTATGGTCAGCACCAGCAAGAATCAGGGTTTTGACTATCTCATCATACCCGCCCTTCGCCGCATGCATCAACGGCGTCATACCACTATCGTCAAACCCATCAATTTCAAAGCCATTCTCAACAAAAGTTTTAACCATGGCATGCTGGTTCGCTTCTACAGCGTAAAACAGAGAAGTTTTACCGTCTTTGTCTCTAAACTTTCCGTCCGCTCCTGCCTCAACAAGATCCTTAACAATTTGAAGGTTACCAGCCCTTACAGCCCCAAAAAGAGCGCTTTCTCCTGTTTTATCAACAGCGTTAATATTGGCTCCTTGCCTAATTAATTCCTGGACTAACTCGTTACTTTCATTACCGACAGCTAGCATTAGAGGAGTAACCCCATCCGAATCCCCCTCATTTGCATCGGCCCCATATTGAAGCAGTACTTTGGCTAGCTCAGTATTTCCGAAGGCTAATGTTTGAAATAGAAAACTATCCCCACTTTTAGTTTTAAAATTTGGCGACAGACCTGCTCTTAGCAATATTTCAATGTCTCGCATATCATGCCTGAGCATAGCAGCGTCAAGATTAGCTTGGTTTAAGCTTAAGTCAGTATTGAGAAAAGGTTTAAGAATAAAAAGATCGGCCCCAAGGGCTGACTCCGTGCTGATCAAAGTTGCCACTGCAGCCTTATTCAAACTATCAACGTTTCGCAAACAAGTAACGAATCCAGCCAATAGCCCAGAACATAGCAATGTCATGCCCAAGCTTTTAAAACGCTTCCTTTGCTTAAGACTGCGATCCCGTCCTCTGTATTTTCTCTTTTTACCTTCAGCAAGCACCATTGAAACAGCTGGCTTGCTAACAGTAGCTGATCCTACTTCATGCTTTCGTTCTTCAAAATATTCCCGAACTTCAGTCATGGTCTGAAAACGGTCTCCAGGATTCTTCTCACCACAAATCTGAATTAACTCATCAAACCAAACTGGAACAGCTGGATTAGCCTCACGAATACTGGGCATTGGAGTTTTTAGGTGCATGGCAGCTAACTGAAGATACTGGTCATCAATGAACGGTCTTTGACCTGCTACTGCTTCATAGGCAATCACTCCCAAGGCATAGATATCAGAGCGCACATCAACACTGGTTCCGCGAATCTGCTCTGGTGACATATAGAATGGAGTACCAACGGCCTCACCACTTTTAGTAAATCCGTGGTTATCTCCCAAGCAACGAGCCAGTCCAAAGTCTGTGATCTTCACTTCTTTATCATTGGAGATAAGAATATTATCTGGTTTCAGGTCCCGATGAATAACTCCGGCTCTATGAGCAGACTCCATCCCTTCAATAATTTGAGAGAGAATATCCAGAATTTCTGTGAAAACTAGTCTGTCATGCCTTGGTGCATAGATGCATTGAGAGAAGCTTTTTCCCTCGACATATTCCATAGTTAGGTAAACTGCTCCTTTTCCATCTTCGCCAAAATCAAAAAGTCTGACGATATTGGGATGAGAAAGCTTTCGAGCAACCAAAACTTCATTTCTGAACCTGGCAAAAGTTGTGTCGTCTTGAACATGATGAGGATAGAGCAATTTTAGAGCTATCGCCTCATCATCCAAAGAATGGTCAATAACCTTAAAAACCGCGCCCATTCCACCATGGCCAAGTTCTGAAACTACTTGATAGCGACTGTCGATTATGTTTCCAGGACGAAGAGTAGAGGCATTAGCTCGAGAACTTGGAGCGACAGTGGTACTATTGAGAGCCCTTGATATCTCTTCTGGCGTTTTTTTAGGAAAAGAGTCTCGCTCACCGTCTAGGACGGCGTCCAAACCTTCTGATATTTCGCCCTCGTCTTTCATAGACTATTAAGGCCTCACGACTTAACCAAAATTAACTCACTCCAATCCCTAGCCTCTGATATAAGGCCTAAAAAGTGGAACAGCTGCCGAAACCTTAAAAAAATTTGCTGTGCCCGGCGAACGGGCTTAAACCCAGAGGATACGAAATCCTCGATATCAACCAAATAATGGCAACTGCCCCACACTACCTTATTCGGCTTTACCTTGAGCATTCTTTAGCTACTCCGAAGACTGTAATTTATTCAATAATTTCAGAGGTATCTAGGGCAGTTTAGACTAAGGCCCTAGACTTCAAATCAGAAGAAACTGTCAAGTCTTTCTATTTTGATTCAAGCTACTAATTTACAGTTTGCTACTGGCCTGATCGGGGTATGAAAAACTTGCACTCCAAATCCGAGAGGAAGCTTCTCAATAGGGAACTAAAATGTTGATAGAGGGTGTTCAAGGTAGTAACTATAAGCAGTGTTCGCCGAATGAACTAATGAATAGCAATGTTTTAACTTCCAGAAAAACTTTTGATAAGATGAGCGTAGAAGAGCAAATTGGTGGATTTTCAGTTGGTAAAAATACTGGCGGAAGGTCAACTAACCAGAGCCCTGCACTTCCTATCCTAGGAGAGCTAGAAAAGCAGCTTTTTCGATTGCAGAATTTTTTCCTCCCCTACCCTCAGTTCACAGTTAAGACTCTAAACAGACGCTATGGAAAAAAAGAACTGCCGCTTAAGATTGAGCTAAAAAGTAGTAACTCGAAATCGATTTTTGGAAATTACAGCGATAAGTACTACATCAAAGTTTACGGACCTCTTTTAAATGACTCCAAGTATCCAGGAGTTGAAAGATTAGTTCTAAAAATTGCTAGAAGCTACGCCAAGCAAGCTCGTAAAGAAACGGAAATCGACGAGGAAAGTTTTCTTCAAAGCTCCTCTGAGTATCAAGAGTTACTAGAACTCTCAGACACACTTAAAGAAAAGGAGCATGCTCAACAGCTAGAAAAAGCTAAAGGCATCAACACCAAGGCCCTCTGTGATCTCTGGACCAGCATTAGAATGCAGTATTTCCCTGACAGAGAAGACCTGGATGATTACAAGGTAGTTTGGTCAGGGCGCAGACAAACCTCCAGCCTTGCCTCTTGCAACGTTGAAAGAAAGAGAGTGCAAGTAGCAGCTGCAATGAAAAGACCGGAGAGCATTCCCTTTCTTGAACCTCTACTTTACCATGAGATGTGTCACGCTTTTCTGGGTCAGCCGAAAATTGTAAACGGCAGAAGAATTATGCACGGAAAAGATTTTAAAGATTTAGAAAAAAAACATCCTGGAATTGCAGAGCTAGATCAGTGGATTAAAGCAGGGGGTTGGAAGGATGCTGTCCAACAAGAAGATCAGGAACAAGAGCAGTAGTTTGCTTGGCTAGCTATTAGCTTAACTGTTAGGTCAGCTTTCTTAGTCAACTACACCTAGCTTTGAGTTGCCAAGAACTCAATCTTTTCAGTCAAGTCATCAATGAATCCCAAGTCCGTTTCTTCAGACTTAGCGGTGCGAAGAATATCCATAGCGACTTCAGCATTATCCATTTTGAAAGTTTGATCATAGGCTCTCATACGAACTACCCTGCTTGGGTGCAATACTAGCTGACGAAGTTCTTTTGACCTAGGCTGCCAACCATCCTTCTCCAAATAGCGAGAGAAGTATACATCTAGCTTATTAGACTTCTCAGCATTCACAGATGAAAGAAGAAGCTCCTTCACAATACTCCGTGGCGGTTTGGTTGCTAGCCAAGATTTTACAATAGAATCCGAAATTCTGTCTGGATCACTTACCATTGCTACTAATTGAGCTGTTTGAAGTGCAGATAAACTGGAAGAGTGCTTTCTAACAGCTTTTAATACCGGGATAGCACCCCTATGCTTCCAGCTATACTTGTCCAAGGCTAAGCCAATGGCTTGAGCACGAACTTCTGAGAATGGATGCAATAGGAGTGATTGAATCTGAGAAGTGCTGAACTCAATCTCCGGCAAAGCTCCGGACAAAACCATTAATCTGTTCACTGGCGAAAGCCTCCTCCAGTCACTACCACTAAGTTTATGGGCAATGGCCCAAGAAATATTATCTCCAGTAGGTCGAAGACTGACATGACCAAGGATAGCATTTAAAGCCCGTGAGGCTCTCGCTGAATCACTTGAGTAAAGCAATGCTAGCGCTCTGACTCTAAGCTCAGAATCTCTAGAAATAAATTCATGCAGTTCTTCAGTGTTTTCAAAACCAGGTAACACACCTCGCGTAGCTAACCTTCCTAGTGTTCTGACAGCCGGATGGTAAGCATTGGAAATTGCCTCATCCTGACCCAAGAGCCTAAAGGCTGCTGAAACCGGAGCCGGTAATTCATAAAGTCTATCTATTGGAAAGCCCTTAAGAATGTTTGCGTAACCATCACCACCTGATGCTACGAGAGCAAGTATTACAGCAGCATGAAAACTATGAATTGATTGAGGATTGTTATGAAGCTCTCCTCCCATTAGGGGGCCAGTGGCTAAGGCAACTACAGTTCTGCGGTCTTCCATGCTAAGGTCTTTTTCCCAGCGGGGATCAAAAGCAATTCTAAGCAACTCAGCGTTAAAGCCAGCATCGTTAACTGAGCCAGTTCTGGCAGAACCAACAATTACACTAAGAGCAAATTCATTTTGACTAGACTTTGGATCTACAGCAACTCGAGCAACCTCTTTCATTTTGCTGTGTAGGCCTGAGCGCCAAAATTCACTCAGCTGAAGTTCCGAATAGCCTGTCGGAGAGACAACCTCAATCTCTGGTTCTGTAGACGAAGATCGCTGATAGAAAATGAAGGCGAGCATCATAACTCCAGCAGCAATCAGCCAAAAGAAAAGGTTGGAACCCTTGTGAGCATCATGAACTAAGTCTTTAGCATGAGCGTGAAGCTCAGCTTCTTCCTGAATAAAATTATTCTCTTGCAGAGAAGCCGCTTCTTCAGCCAGCTGGCGAACTCTAGCCTCTTCTTCAAACTGGGAAAGTTGTTCTGCATTTTCTGGATCCTGTTTTTGCTTAGCTAGCTGATTTTTAGTTTTTAGGACCTCAAGCTCTTCAGGTTTCTCTTTAGCTGGGGTGGCTTCGGCCTTTTCACTGCGCCTGAGTATTTCTTGCTTTGATTCATTGTGAGTTTGCTTATTGTGAGCTGGTTTATTCTGGGCGAGTTTAACAGGATTAATGTTAGCCTGTCGTAACATTTGAGTAGGCTTGTTTAGACTGGGCTGGGCTCTAGAATTCTCAACAGCAGTGGCCCTCAAGGCTTCTTGACTGGATCTTAAGCGCTCCCTCAAAACATGCTCTCTCAAAGCAAGTTCTTGTTTCCGCTGAGCAGTACTCATTTTTTGTAAATCTCTGCCCTGCTTGGAGAAGGTCTCCATTTCTTCTTTGGTGCGAACTACAGCCCCTCTAGCTTTCAAAGGATCAACCACTGGCCGAGTCGTTAACTGTTTATTTGACGGATTATTGGCCTGATTATTAGGTTGGGAGCCTCCAGCTTTTGGCCTAACTCCAGGCCTCATTAATGCGGTACCTTGCCGGTCTCGTTTTACTCTAGCTCTACTATTGCTAGGTTCATTACCCTGCCGCGGCTTAACGGGACTAACTGCTATATCTTTGGACTCTATGTTCTTAGACTCAGTATGCATAACCTGAGACCTATGACTATCGTCAATGTCTACATTCTTATTATAGACTTGTGCTTCCGCTGATTGCTTTACTTTGTTTGTTTTCTTTTTCTTCTTAGTCAAAGGCTCTATCGAGCTGCTTAACTCGGCAAGCACTCTTGTAAGTTCAGGACGATCCGCTGGCTTCGCTGATGACATCGATGAAAAGAATTCCTGGCTTTTCTTGAATCGACCTATTTGACCTTGCTCGAAGTAAACTCTGGAAAATATTTGGTTAAAAATTCTTCCTAAACTGTAAACATCAGCAGAGAAACGAACTGCTTCGCCCTCTATAACCTCTGGCGCGAAAGATTTTTGCAAATAGCCTTTAGGAAATTGCTCAAGTCCGATCGAAGCTGCAGCCTGAACGCAGGAAGCTCCAACCCCGGCATCCATCAAAGTGAGATCATCTTCAAAACGGCCATTATGAACTCCAGAGAGCCCGACATTTGCTGCTGTTAAATGCCCATGAGCGATTCCTCGTGCATGCCAGTTTCCAACAGCTTTAAGAAGGTTGCTGGTCAGATTCCAGGCCCGTTTGGTGGAAAGAGGTTTATCTACTCGAAGTAAATCTTCAAGAGTATAATCTACGAACTCTCTTCTAATCCAAATTTGACCCTCCAAAACTCCATGATCCACTATCAATGCTCTTAAGTCTGGATAGCTATCAAAAAGCTTCAGTGTATCCTTTACGCGGGTTGTAATACTCTCTGAAAGAGCGACCTCTGGACCAAAAAATCTAATTACTGAAGGAGAGCTTTCACCGGACAACTTTATGACAGGCCGCAAGTCCCAAGAACGAGGTGTTTTGGCTACACCAATTATCCCAGCTTCGGGACAAATACTGGAAATCACACGATCAATATGACTGCGTTCAGCTGAAGAGAGAGCCTTTTTGCTAACTATATCAAAAGCGGCTTCAGGACTAGGGTGCTCATCAAAGATATCACTTTGAGATTCTTGCTTTACTAGTCTCAATTGTGGATGCTTCTTGCCCAAACGAAAATTCCTAAAAAAACTTATTCAAACATTGCTCTCGAAAATGCTGAGAGACGGTCCGAAATACTTCAACCTTAATACTCTATACCCTATAGTCTGGATAAATAAGTGACTTGCTTCATAAAACTTGAGTCCAAGAATACAAGAATATGAGTTATTTTAGGAGCTTATAGTTCTGGCCCTCTTAAACACAGATCGTTCTTTGGCCAGTAAAGGGAAAATTCCTTTGTTCTAAGCTCTCTGCTCAATCAGTAAATTAACTTGTTCCAATAAG
>CALIEE010000281.1 GCA_938022485.1 uncultured bacterium
CAAAGAGTTCAGCCTCAAGCAAGTCTTTAGGTAGCGCTGCACAACTAACAGACACAAAAGCCCCATCTCTATTTTCACTCTTTTGATGAATATAACGAGCTAAGGTCGATTTACCTGTTCCGCTTTCCCCTGAAATTAAAACATTTTCCTTCAAGCCTGAAAGCCGATCTACTTTTGCTAGTAACTGCTTGATAGCCATGGAGCTACCAATCAGAGGAGCTTTCTGAGAGCTCTTTCCGGTGTCGGGAGCTGAGGCAGCAACCGTACTCTTGGAGGAAGAAGCTGGCTTTGTTACCTTGTTTTCAATGGCAGCCTGACTACCCCTGTTTTTCAGAGCTTCAACTACTAAGGTGTTGAGCTTACGACCATCGATAGGTTTGGGAAGAAACCAGAAAGCTCCTTCCTTCATCAATTTTACGACATCATCAATACCAGCGGCTGACACAAACAAGATCGGTAGATCTTGATAGTTCTTATGCAAAAAGCGCATACAGTCCAAACCAGAGGCCTTTGGCATATCCAAGTCTAATACCGCTAAGGAAAAAGTCTCGTCACAACACTGCATTGCCTGCATGCCATCGGTGGTTTCAACAACCTCATGACCGGCTCGGCGAAGCAAAACACCTAACAGTCTTCGAGAGGTCGGATCATCATCTGCGACTAATATCTTCACGCTTTTATCAATATGTCCTGACATGGCGACGATAATAGACCTGATTCCAAATTTTTAACAACTAGGAGCGGGCCTTTTAAGCCGCTTAAGCTGAAACCCTGCCATTACTTCATGAAAGATGTGCTGTGGTGACGAAAAATTTTCATCACTCTTTAATCCGTAAAATCAAAAATAAGCGGGTTTCTCTCGCCAAACCCAATTTGTTTAACTCTGAGGAACTTGGCACGCCAGTTGCAATATTGAAGGGGTAACAACAACCTAATAAAAATGACAATTTGAAAAACAACCTAATTACCTAGAGTTTTATTTTATTCGAAAAACCTAATTGCCTTCAACCTTCGGATAGAATGCAGTAAAAAAGACTCGCAGGCGGGTAACCCACCCGCCTTTTTTTTCGCCCCCTAAGTTAATATGACTATTTTAGTATCCTTCCTAAAGGGCTCGGCGTCCCCTAAGAGCATGAGTTAATGTGACCTCATCGGCAAACTCCAGTTCTCCCCCTTTTGGTAGACCCTGGGCTATGCGAGAAGCTTTCACTCCTGACTCCGCTACTGCATTCCCAATATATAGTGCAGTTGCATCACCTTCGACAGTGGTTCCAGTAGCGATTACAACTTCCTCTACTGGAGAGGAACCGGCAGAAGCTTTTTTAATTCGTTCGAGCAACTCTGGAAGCTTAGTCTCAGTAGGGTCTTTACCCTGAAGCGGAGACCAAAGCCCATGAAGAACGTGATACTCGCCAGCAAAGCCTCCACTTTTTTCAATAGCGATTACATCTGCAGGCTTTTCGACAACACATATGCGAGCGCTATCTCTGTTTTTGTCTTGGCACAACTCACACAACTTTTCATCAGCCAGAAAAAAACATCGAGAACAAAGAAAAATCTGCTCCTGGCAATCCTTAATACTCTCGGAAAGAAGCATGGCATCACGCTCGTCTCCATTTACAAGATGATAGGCAAGACGAGTGGCACTCTTCTCCCCAACGGTGGGGAGCTTGGATAATTCATTGATCAAGCGACGCATCGCAGATGGATAACGAACCAGTGCCATGGAAACTAAAACATTCCTCCAGTCAGCCCGGCTACTTTACTTTTAAAGTTACCCTTTACTCTTTCCGTAGCCTGATTAATTGCCTGCTGGAAACCCGCTTCAAGCTCTACCTTGCGATCTGGCGACAATAGAGAAGGATCAATCGTAACCTTTGAGACTTCTCCAAGTCCATTTAGAATAATGGAAATCCCTTGCTGCTCGATATTAATTTGCTCTGAACGGGCCTCTTCTTTGACACGATCGAAATGCCCTTTCATCTGAGCGGCCTGCTTCATCATTTCGCCCATGTTTCCCATGTTTTTTAAAAAATCCATTTCGATCCTATTCTATTTTTCCAAGACTGTTATTCTTTCCACCACCGCCCCACTGAATACTTCTTCAATATTCTTCACGGCCTCTTGCTTGCGAGCTTCAGTTTTAATCTTTTCAGCGAGGGCAATCTCAGCTTTTTGTTCTTCCGCGGCTATAGAGCCAGGTTCCACTGTTAAGTCTTTTTTCTTAAGCTTAGACTTTTTGTGCAAAGAATGAATCTCAGTAGGCGAAGACTCTGGCTTCACATCCGAAGCCTCTTCGAACTCTAAGCTCCAGCTTTCCACTCCAGAATAACTATATAAACAGTCTTTCAAAGCCAAAGAAGTTTTTTCTTCTTTAATAGAGTCTATATCAAAAGGGGTTGCTCTAAGTTTTAGCTTACCGTCTTTAAACTTGGAAACGGTCACTCTTCTAAGAAAGGCAGCTAACATCACTTCGTTTCTTGAGCTTACGTGCTTAACAAAATCAACCCACGAAGGATTAAAGCTCGCTGAGAGAGGCGCCTCTTCTTTTTCTTCAACAGAGCTA
Organism: uncultured bacterium; assembly: GCA_938022485.1. GTDB lineage: Bacteria > Bdellovibrionota_C > UBA2361 > SZUA-149 > CALKYB01 > CALKYB01. The sequence goes on from CALIEE010000281.1 coordinate 2,567, forward strand.
GGCACTGAAAGCTCTTCCTTAGTAGCAGGGCTTACTACAGCAACCGTTGCTGAGTCGAGTTGTTCAGAAACAAGTTTACTTGGCTTAGCTGCTACTTTCTCAATGGGCTGGTCTTTTTTTTTAGCCACGCTTGGTGAATTCAACTGCTTGGAAGACAGATCCAGATTGGCAGAAGAGACATTGCCGTTTACAAGTAGTTCGGCAACTGGCTTAAGACTTGGCAAAAGCGCCATTCTAACGCAGCCAGATTCAAAGATATACCTAGGATAGCTACTAAAAATAGCTTTTGAGGCAGTCGCCTCTGAAAGTTCAAACAAGCGTTGCAAATCAAAGGCATTAGACAAAGAAGCTATTTCTTTTAACTCCTTCAACTCTTCTGAATCCAAACCACCTAAACCCTTGGCCTTATCTACTTCAGAAGCAGAGATGACCAGTAGGTTTCTAAACCAACCCACAAATTCATCAGCAAAGGACTTAACATCCAAACTGTGACTAAAAGCCCTGTCCAATAAGTTCAAACTTTCAGAGGAGTCTCCGGCAATAACCGCTCGGCCCAAGGAGGAGAAAAAACTCCTATCAACTGCTCCAAAAGCTCTAGTCGCCAGATCCAGCGTGATTGTATCCTCACCAAAGGAAAGTAACCGATCAAATAGCGACTGGGCATCTCGCATTCCACCTTGCGCTTTTCGCGCAACAAATTTGATCACCCCTGGCTCAACACTTACGCCCTCTTCACCCGCAATAAACTCAAGTTGAGCTTGTATTATGTCTACACTAAGTCTTCTGAAGTCATGCCTCTGACACCTAGAAATAACTGTTTCAGGAATTTTGTGCGGCTCCGTAGTGGCAAATACAAAAATGGTATTAGGCGGAGGCTCTTCCAAACTTTTCAGCAAGGCATTAAAAGCCGCCGTGGAGAGCATGTGAACTTCATCTATGATGTAAATCTTATACTTCGACCCTGGCGGTGGTAGTGAATGCAGAGAGTCGATCAGGTTTCTGACATTATCTACCGAGTTGTTGGAAGCTCCATCAACTTCCCAAACAGCTAGGTTCGAGCCTCTGGTAATTTCTTCACAATTGACACACTTGCCGCATGGCTCAGCATCTTTTTTTCTTTTCTGACAGTTGAGAGACTTTGCCAAAACTCTGGCAGTAGTAGTCTTCCCCACCCCCCGAGGTCCCGTAAACAAAAAAGCATGCGGAACACGGTCTTTAAGTATGGCATTGGAGACCGCTCGAGTGATGTGTTCTTGCCCAGTGACTGAGGCGAAGGTTTGCGGTCTGAATTTTCTGGCCAGAACCAGGTAAGACATAGGGAGCTCAGCTCAAAAACAAAAAAGCGCCGGACATGCAGCGCAGGATAAGATCTGAGTCCGCTGCTTCCTTTCGGACCTGACGGGTTGCCCAAAGCCCCCTCGTGCAAGCCGGCATAAGAGGGAACATTACTACACCAGTGCGCTGTATTTTTCTAGTCCAAAGGCGTAACAAAATTGGCAATTATTTTAGGGAATAGGCTGGTGTTTTCCACAGCCTGCCTGCCTTTGCCAGTCTCTAACCGTTATAGTAGACAATCCCACCCCTAGAGTTCAGGAGCTTTGTCATTATCGCCTCTGTATTCTTGTGGGGGCTGGAGAGGTGGCCGAGCGGCTGAAGGCGCACGCTTGGAAAGCGTGTAAACGGGCAACCGTTTCGGGGGTTCGAATCCCCCTCTCTCCGCCAATTTTTTGGTTGGCCTACCGAAAAAATGAGAACATCCCGGAACTATAAACCCTTAAAAAACCGATTTATAGTCCCGAGTAGTTCCGCAAGCTTAAGAACAACCTTAGTGATACTCATTAGCTTCGGCAGGAGTGTTTTTCCAAGCTTCGACGTGCGACTTCTGGCAGTAAGCAGTTACTTCCTTAATTGGAGTCTGCATGCGATTGCTAAGAGCTGAAACACGTCCGATTTCGCTCAAGCTCAAAACTCGTTTTAACGAAGTTAATAGACCTTTGTATTTGTCCAAGGCCACATAAATTTTTCCTGCGTGACTTTCATTCTCAACTTCCTGCAAGCTTTCTTCTAAGCTCGCTAAGGTTGGTTGAAAATCGTACAAAGTTTGTGGCTTCGACGCTCTATTCACTTGCACACTCAAAGACATAAGGAAACTTTGGTGGCCGTGTAATTTAGCTTTTAATTCTGCATAGTTCATAAAAACCTCTAATCTTTTCCGAGGACGTCCTCGACCAGAGAAGAGTTCATTGGTCCAGGTCATCCTTTTGCCCGACTACTGATATGGAGGAGTGGAAAGAACAAGAGAGATAATCATACTACATAAGTCGGTATTTTTAAATTTAGAGCAATTTGCCAAGGCAAAGGTCTGGTATTGCTGAATTTAACCAGAATTCACTTTTTTGATTAATTTGAAGAGAAGAATGGAGCCCGCGGAGGCCTTATAGAAAACTCGGTGAATCCTCGACCTCGGGAACCTAAAAAAGCCCCCTCTGGGGCTTTTTCTTTACGGTCCC
>CALIEE010000282.1 GCA_938022485.1 uncultured bacterium
ATTGCGAATAATGATGTGCTTTGATGATCGTGGGTTTTAGAGTCAAGGCTTAAGGATATTAATCCAGTAGGAAGTGATTCTAGAGTGAGGCCAACTAAAATGGCAGTCCCTGAAATTGAAGTTAAATAGGCCATCATTCCTCTTCGTCCTAGTAGCTTCTTTGCTGCAAGAATAGTTGCTACATTTGTTGCAGGCCCGGCCATGAGAAACACCAATGCCGCACCCGCTCCCATTCCTTTGGAAACGAGCACGGCGGCGAGTGGAGTCATTGCAGTTGCACAAACGTATACCGGTATCGAAGCCACCAGCATAACGAACATGCTGGTAAGAGCGCCTAATTCGCTAAAGAAAATAAGATCGTCAGGGATTAGAGATTGAGCAAGACCGGCAGCAAAGAATCCTAGTAAAAGAAGTTTGGATAGGTCTGCGGGCAATTCAATAAATGCAAACCGTAAAGCATCAACAAGTCCTTTTTGTTGATTCTCTTGGTTTTCGCAGCAGCTTGGGTCTTCCAGCTTGGAGGCTTTGTTTTCAGCTGTTCTTTCGACAAAAAATCCTGCAACCATAGCTGTGATGAATGCGGTGACGGTCCTAACTATGGTAAAGGGAAGTCCAAGCAGAGCTGTGCTTAGGGCAAAAGAGTCCATTCCAATTTCAGGGGTACTGATCAAGAAAGAAGCGGTGGATCCTCGACTAGCGCCTGCTTTTCGAAGTGAGGCTGCTACCGGAATAACACTACAAGAGCATAACGGTAGTGGTAAGCCTAAAATAGATGATTTGAAAATGCTACTTAGCCCAGGTTGACCAAGCTGACTGCGAATCCAAGAGAAGGGGATAAAGGCGTGAGCCAGCCCTGCAAAGGCAAAACCAGCTAGTAAGAACAGACTACTTTCTTGGATTATCTGGAAGGTGTTTGTTAGCCAGGAAATAAGAAAATCAATCAAAGTTTTTAGACCCTATCAAGTTTAATCAATCTTTTTTACAGTCATTTAGCCAGTAAAGCCAGTAAAGCCAGTAAAGCCAGTGAACCATGTTTCTTTTGTTGAATTTCAGATGCTCTCATTATAGAAATCCCCATGGCAAAGTTCAAAAAGACCCTACCTTTGGTTCTTCCAATTCTTCTAGCTTTTGCTGGTGCTAGTTTGGCTTATGTCTTCAATGAAAAAAATTCGATTAAAGTAAGTAAGGAAACACAGCCAGGGCTTGAACTTGGAAAAGACTATTATATTCAAATTAGCCTTGTAGAGTTGGCATCTAAGCCAGAAGGTAAATCAACATGGGATAAACTAGGCTCAGCTCCTGATATTTATGTTGAAATTAAATGGAGAGAAAACATAATTTTTAAGAGTTCCGTCAAATCCGATACCTTAATAGGAGTTTGGTCTCAAACTGAGCTAGACCTTCAGAGTTTAGCAATGGGGGATACTACAATCTCGCCCGATGATTTGATAAAGGGAGCGCGAGTGTCCGCGGTGGAAGGTGAAAGTATAGCTTTACAAGTTTATGATTATGATCCCCTAGGTGCTAACGACTTAGCAGGAAGTGTGGAGCTAGTTTTTAGTAGTTTGAATATTGGAAAAAATAAATTGAATGATCTATCTCCTGGTCTGAGAAGAGTTGAAATTTTAGTGTCAGAGGTTTCTGAGGGTTAGGGTTCCGGTGAAAGGTCTTATTCACATAGCCTGCTTTGCTTCAAGCCTTCTTCTAGGTTTAGGATTGGTTCTTCCAGCTATCTCCATTACTCCTGGGTTCGCTGAATTGGATCCTTTGGTGAAGCTTATTAAACCTGAGTTTGGTCGGTTCACTTCTCACTCCTTTATCTCAATAATTTCCACCCTTTTTGTTGATGGGTACTATTTTCTGTCTGGCCTGCTTTTTGTCTTCTCGGTTCTTTTCCCCCTTTGGAAGTTAGGAGTAGTTTGGAAGGCTTGTTTTGAGATTGCTGATGAGCAATTCACTAGTTCTAGATCTTTTAGACTAACAGGTTTTTTAGGTAAGTTTTCGATGCTTGATGTTTTGGTTTTGGCAATTCTGGTGGTGGTTCTAAAGGGTTTGCCTGGTGGCGGCCAGATTGAGATTGGGCCAGGGGCCTGGGCTTTTGGGGTTTCAGTTTTCTTGTCAATATTGGCTCAGTCCCTTCTGGTTAAACTTTCCAAGTGATCCAATGAGTTGAAAAGTTGGACAGGAGTTGTAAATGAGAGTCACTAAAACCCTCAATTTTTCTAATTAATATGACTGTGCTGAGCAGAATTAAATCTGTTGCAGTATAAAAGCTGAGCGTCGGCGAGGCCATATGACATATACTCAACCCTATATAATCAATAGGGACTGTAATTTACACTGGGTTGAGTAGATACCCCGTCTACTTTAAATTTCGGCTTTTTTCTCTCCCCTAGTAAAGGGGTATAAGCAGTGCGCAGCAGTGCCAGACAACAAGTATACTGAAACCCGAAGTATGGCTGCAAGAGCGAAGCCCTTGACAAGAAAAGTTATAATTCTAGCATTTTTCCGAGATTTTATGATTTTCTTGCGAAGCTTCGCTTCACTGCATCTTTTTAGACGGAGGGTAATGAGCAAATGCTTGTCGCATTTGTTTTGTTGTCCTACGTCGGGCTATTTCTTGCTCCGCAGGAGCCAGACGTTGTCTTTTGGCTTTGCCTACGCAAAGCTTATACTGAAACCTAGGCTAGGCTTTTGAAAGGGACGGAATTTAAAGTGGTTTCAGTATATCGTTGATAGCCTTGTTGAAAAGTAGTAGTTAAATCGGCTTGGGGACTATATGAGAGCCCCTAGAGTTTTTAGTCTTACTTGGAGAAATCAGATGTCTAACAATAAGAAAAATTTTGGTCGAGATGCTATCCGTTTATTTACCCTCAGCATGTTATCTGCTTGCTATCTTACAGCATGTGGTAACTATGATGAAAGAGTGGGTAGACAGAGTGGTGATACTTCGAATCGCGAAGGCGTAAAGATTATTTCTTCATCTAATGATTCAGTTGCTAGTAGCTCTGGCTCAGAGGTTAAGCAGGGTGGACAGTCAGCAGCTGATAAGAGAACCGCTGGTCAAAAGCAGCAGGTTGCAAAAAATTCAGAAACTAAAATTCACGAAAACAGTGATGCTAAAAAGGCTAAAGGGAAAGCGAGTTCTTCTGAAGAGGTTATCACTGGCGTCGATAAGAACGGACTTAGGGTAGAGTCTGATAGCGCTGCTAAATCAAAAGTGCCGCAAGGAGATTCCAAGCAATTAGTTGAGAAAGCCAAGGTTAAGGCGGCTGAGTTTGAAGGTGCCAGTAAAGCAGTTGCTACTAAGTCCAAAGAAGAGGCTTCGAAGGTTGTTGCAGCAGCATCTACCGCAGCGTCTGGGCAGAAAGTTTCCTTAGCTTCAAATGGCAAAGAAGCGCCTGTTGCGAAGAAAGAGATCGCTGTGAAAAGCGTAGCTGGTAAGGTTGAGGAAAGCAGGGTTGAAAAAGCTCCTGCACAGCTTGTTAGTAGTGAGGCAGAGAAAAAGGAGATAAAGAAAAAGGTAGAGAAAGCTTCTCAGATGACTAAGGAGCTTTCAGCTAAAAAGAAAACAGACCTGAATAAGCGTCTGGAGCAAGAGTTGGCTAAGTTCAACGAAACCATCACCACTGCCCAAAAAAATGCTAAAGATGTTGTTGAGAAAGCCAAGGCCCAAATCTCGGGTAAGCTAGATGGTAGCTTGAATGGGCTAATGGAAACTGTTCAGAAAGAACTTTCTGAAGGTGGAAATCTCAATACTAAACAACTGGATAAGTTAAACACTAATGTTGAGCAACTTATCGCTGGTTTGGAGAAAGCGCTGAAAGGAATTGAAGTTCAGTAAAGCCTAGCGAGGCAGGGGTTAGGGTATGTCAGTGCAAGAAACTGGAATTCTGATTGGTGGGAACTCTGAAGGGGCCCAGATTCGTATGCGTCCCAGCATGGCCAATAGACACGGCCTAATTGCTGGAGCTACTGGAACTGGCAAGACAGTTTCAATGCAGCTCCTGATGGAGAGTTTTGCCAGTATGGGCGTCCCTGTTTTTAGTGCTGACGTTAAAGGTGATCTTTCGGGCATAGCTCTGGCTTCTGAGCCTGGGGACAAGGTTAATGAAAGGATCGAGAAAATTGGAATAGAGGGATACAGCCCTAGGGGTAATCCTGTCCTATTTTGGGATTTTTTTGGAAAAACGGGTCACCCTGTTCGAACGACAATCAGTGAGATGGGACCTCTTCTTCTTAGTAGATTACTAGGCTTGAATGACGTTCAGGAAGGGGTTCTTGAGTTTGTCTTTACTATTGCTGATGACGAAGGCTTGCTCCTCCTGGATTTAAAAGACCTAAAGGGTCTAGTCCAGTGGATGGATGAGAATGAAAAAGAGCTAAAAAAGGAATATGGCAATATTTCAGGAGCAACACTCGGTGCTATTCAGCGACGTTTGGTTACCTTGAATGAAGCTGGGGGCGAAATATTTTTTGGAGAACCTGCTCTTAAACTTGATCATTTAATGCAGAAAGATTTTTCTGGAAACGGTGTGATCAGCATTTTAGATGCCAGAAGTCTGATGACGGATCCGCGGCTTTATTCAACTTTTCTGCTTTGGCTTCTTTCTGAACTTTTTGAACAGCTTCCTGAAGTCGGAGACCCAGACAAGCCTAAAATGGTGTTTTTCTTTGATGAAGCTCACTTGCTTTTTGAAGATACGCCCCCTGCTTTGCAGAGTAAAATTGAGCAGGTGGTACGGCTAATTCGCTCAAAGGGAGTAGGTGTATATTTTGTTACTCAAAATCCAATGGATGTTCCTGAGGCGATATTGGGGCAGCTTGGTCACAAAGTGCAGCATGCTCTAAGAGCTTTTACCCCAAAGGATCAGAAAGCGGTTAGGGCCGCTGCTCAGACTTTTCGAGTAAACCCAGACTTGAATACTGAACAAGTAATAACCGAACTTGGGGTTGGTGAAGCTCTAGTCTCTGTGTTGGATGAAGAGGGTTCGCCAACTCAGGTGGAACGAACATTAGTTGCTCCTCCTCAATCACGGATTGGCCCTCTTTCTCAAGAGGAAAGAGAGGAGAGGTTCAGCTCTTCTCCTATTAAGGGCTTTTATGAAGAGGCTATTGATCGAGAGTCTGCTTTTGAGAAGCTTAAAGAACGAGAAAAGGAACTCCAGAAGAAGCTTGAAGAGGAAGAGCGAACTGAACAGGAAGAGCTTTACGAAAGGAAGACTAAGCGTAGGGGCTACCAACGACAAACTGCTACTGAGGCTTTTTTTAAGTCTGCATGTAGAAGAGCAGGAACACTAATTGTGAACTCAGTTGTGCGTGGTATTTTGGGTGGCCGCCGAAGGTAGTTTTACTTATCTTGGTTACCTTCTTTTAGATGTATGACAGACTGTGGGTAAGGAATTTCAATAGATTGCTTATCCATTTCGACCTTGATTTTCTCTAATAACTCAGACCTTTCTGGCCAATATCGCTCAGTCGTTGTCCAGGCCCGAATCTCCAAAATAACAGCACTGTCAGAGAGTTCTCTTACTGCCACGCTGGGTTCAGGTTTACTAAGTATCTGTTCTTGATTCTTTAGAATGGAGAGTAGGGCAGAGGACGCTTCAGAAATGTCTGCCTCGTAAGAAATTCCTAACTGTAAGTCTATCCTACGTAGCTTATTGCTTGAATAGTTCTTGATAACATCATCGCATAGCTTGGAGTTAGGAACTGTGATTTCCACGTTATCAATTTCAGCCAATTCTGTTGAAAATAGGCCAATTGACTTAACGGTGCCATTGATTCCAGCTCCGTCTATGAAATCTCCTACCTTGAATGGTCTCTGGGTTAGGATAAGAAGACCTGCCGCGAAGTTTGAAAGAGTTTTTTGTAAGGACAGGCCAATTGCAAAACCAATGGCGCCAAGTGCAGCCACCAAGGAAGTTGTTTCTACTCCAAAGCTGGATAAAGCTGCTAGAAGGAAAAAACCGAAGATAGCGAAAAAAGAAATACTAGAGGTAAACCCAATTAAGCTTTGCTCAAGGGGGGTCCGCTTCAAAGTCTTGGCCACGACTCTTTTCGCCAGCTTCCCTCCTAACCAACCTAAAAATACCAGGGTTATCCCCCAAATCACACTAGGTCCATGAGTGGTGACTAGTTCCAGGAGCTTGCCTATGACGGGGTGATTCGGGATCTCGGAATTCATTTGGTCAAAAAGTTTAGATTTCTGAATATAGGTTTAAACTCCCATGCGGCTGCCAAAGCGGCAAGACATGAATAAATAGCCTCTGAGTCTCTATTATCGTAAGACTTAGAAAACACGTAACTTAAATGAGGCGCAGTATATGAATGAAAAAAAGGAAATGGTTCGAGAGATTTTAATCTCTCTCGGCGTTGTATTAGCGCTGGGATTTCTAGGCTTCTATAGCAACCATCACCATTACCTCACCATATTTTATAGTCTGCCCCTAGTCGAAGAAAAAGCGGCAACATCTTCCTAGGACAGCTTCTAGGCAGCTGCTTCTGCTGGATTACTACCTAGGTCCTTCCTTACGGCTTCGAAAATTCTAAGTGGTGGAATGTTTGGAAATTCTACAGACTTATCTGCCAAATGCATTTGCTCAGCTAAGTAATCGTCCAGCTTCTTTCCTTTCCAAGTTATTGGCGGATAAAATTGGTATATTATGAATTTGCCATCTTTTTTGAGAATGTTGTTAGCTTCACGGATTATCCTTTTTCTGAGCTCGTCATCAAACATTGCAAAAGGTACTCCAGATACAATAGCATCTACTTCTCCTGCTCCATGTTCTTTTAGGATTTCGCCTGCGTTTGTAACGGAGTCTTCAACTAAAGAAAATCTTGGGTCTTCTAAAGCAGGATCTTTTTTTAGGGTTTCAACAAAGGCACCATTTTTTTCAATGGCAATCAATCGAGCATCAGGGTTCATCTTGGACAGCATGTACCTGGTGAAGCAACCACCACCTGGACCGAATTCGACCAATGTCTTCGCTGTCCTGAAGTTGATCCTTTCACAAACTCGTTTAATACAAACTTGAGATGTTGGTGTGACTGAACCCACATCCTTGTCGAGGAAAAAATTCTTGATGTAGTTGATAGACATTGAGAACGAGCCCTTGAATTTCCAAAGTAAAGAGACCAGAGGTAGCTATAACCCCGTAACAGCAGAGGGTTTTGTAGTATCAAAGGCTCAACAGGTCAACATTCTTCAACATATGTGGTCTCAAGGAAGACGCATTTCTGGGCAAATATCAGTCTATGTGCTAAAAATCGCCCGCAAAAGTTAGGTGGAGCTCACTTGAAGGGGTTGCCATTCAATTTAATTTATATGCCAGAGGATTAGCTTAAATGTCCGGTAAAACACATCCTTTTTCAGCCAAGCAACTTGAAGAGATCTGTGCGAGTCACCCGACTCCTTTTCATATTTATGATGAGAATGGAATCATTAGTAATGCCCGGAAGCTTACCGGGGCGTTTTCTTGGAATGAGGGGTTCAAGGAATACTTTGCTGTGAAAGCTACCCCAACTCCCGCAATACTCAAGATTTTAGCTGAAGAAGGATTGGGAATGGACTGTAGTTCTGAGGCCGAGCTTATTCTCTCCTCTCGCTGTGGCGTGGAGGGAGAGGGAATCATGTTTACGTCCAATGATACTCCTATTAAGGAATACAAAAGTGCAATTGATATGGGAGCAATCATCAATTTAGATGATATCAGTCACATTTCTTATCTTGATGATAACTTAGGTTTGCCAGAGCTAGTTTGCTTCAGGTTTAACCCAGGACCTGAAAGAACAGGTAACGTTATTATTGGAGACCCTAAAGAAGCTAAGTACGGCTTTACGCGTGAGCAACTTTTTGAGGGTTACAAAGCTTGCAAAGAGAAGGGAGTTAAAAGGTTTGGTTTGCACACTATGGTGGCTTCTAATGAATTGGACGAAAGTTTTTTTGTAGAAACTGCCAGAATGCTTTTTGACTTAGTTGTCGAAATTTCTAAAGAACTAGATATAAAAATAGAGTTTGTAAACTTGGGCGGAGGAATCGGGATTCCATACCGTCCGGGTGAGGAGGCGGTTAACTATCAGGTTATTTCTGATGGAGTGCGAGAGCTTTACGAGTCTACGATTAAGCCAGCTGGCTTAGATCCCATGAAGATTTTTCTTGAATGCGGCCGTGTGATTACTGGGCCATACGGTTATCTTGTCTCAAGAGTTCTTCATAAAAAGGAAATATATAAGAACTATGTCGGTCTTGATGCCTGCATGGCTAATTTAATGAGACCTGGTATGTACGATGCCTACCATCATATTTCGGTGGTTGGTAAAGAAGACCAGGAAAAATCCCATACGTATGATGTAACAGGCTCGCTTTGTGAAAATAACGACAAGTTTGCAATTGATCGCGAGCTTCCCGAAACGAGTATTGGAGACCTAGTGGTCATTCACGATTCTGGAGCTCATGGTCATTCTATGGGCTTTAACTACAACGGAAAGCTTCGTTCTGCTGAGCTGCTCCTCAAGTCTGGTGGACAAGTCCAGCAGATTCGAAGAGCTGAAACTTATGAAGATCTTTTTAGGACTATCGAGGGTTTTTAACTAGGGCTTGAAAGAGTTTTTTAGTTCGCGAATTACTCTCATCCTTTCGCTTTGTTCAGATAGTTCTGATCCGGAGACTGAATCTATACTATTCGAGATACTTTTTTCAGATAATCTCAGAAAAGGATTAATTTTAAGTTCTTTGCTCAGCAAAGTCGGAGTAGAGTTTTTAATGCTTTTCAGCCTAGTCATTTCTTTCCTAATCTCTTGATTTTCTGGTTCGATACTTTGGGCAAAAAGTAAATTGGACATAGTATACTCATGTCCAAAATAGATTTCAGTGTTCTTTTCTATACAACTAATTTTATCTAAGGCTTCGCACATATCTTCTGGGGTGCCATGAAAAAACCTGCCACAGCCCCCAGAAAACAAAGTGTCTCCAGAGAATAAAAATTGCTTGTTTTTAGATTTTACCAAAAAACAAATATCTGAGTCAGAGTGACAAACTGTATGTATCGACTTTACAGTAACTTCCCCGAGTTTGGTTTCTTGGCCATCAGTCATAGCTTCCAGACCCTTGAACTTAGAACTTAGATTCGAATGGCCAAAAACTTTGGCTTTAGGAAAGGCTTTTCGGATAGCTTTTAGACCTGAGACATGATCGCTATGTCCATGAGTTAAAAAAATACTATCAAGAACTAAATTATTTTTACTTAGCTCGTCGAGGATAGGGCTACTTTCTGAAGCATCGAACAAGAATGCCGTATTGCTTTCTACGAAGGGGAGTAAGTAGCAATAGTTATCCTCTAAACAAGGAACGGTAATCGGGTTCATTTACCGGTTATCGAGCCAGCAGAGCATCTAGTTCGCCTTTTTCATCTAGGGCCAGGGTGTCGTCGCAGCCACCGATCAGTTTCCCGTCAATGAAGACTTGAGGGACTGTTCTCAAGCCAGTCTTTTCTTTCAGTGCCGCAAGCTCTTCAGGCTTTCCCTGCAGGTCGATCTCTTCAAACTTTACGCCTTTGGATTGAAAAAAATCTTTAACCCTTACACAGTAAGGACAGGTTGTTTTGGTGTATATCTTGACTTCGGCCATGAGCTAGCTCCCTAATAGTGTTTTCTTGTTATGTTTACTGCATAACTTAAAATGCATAAAAAGTCTCGTTGAAGGCAATTTCTTAGGCGTTTATCCACAGGTGGTGAGTTGGATTACTGGATTTAGGCAAAACACAGCTCTAGCCGTGACTAAATCATCAGTCTTTTGGCTGGACATAGCTCCTATCCTGCTGCTAGGACATACATTGGTTCAACCCTCTTTTTGAGTGCTTAAGTGATGGTTAAAAAATCTGCCTTTGCCCTAGTTTCACTATTAGTTTTAACAGCCTGTTCAACCTCTGGTTCTCAGGTTTACCTAGACTCTGGCTCCGTTACTTTATCTCAAGCCGTGCCGGGTAAGATTCAAGCCCCCGCGACCTTGGTAGGCTTCCTGCCTTCTGTTCCTGTGGGTAGTGAATTTAGTGATGGAGGTTCGGTTTCTGTGAAGGGGAAAGTTCCTGTAACCAAGTCAGTGGTTAAGGCTCCACTAATTGGTTATTTCGGTGGAGAAAAAACT
>CALIEE010000283.1 GCA_938022485.1 uncultured bacterium
AAAAATACTGGTCCAGACTACTGGTTTCAAATGTTCACCGACTCCAAATGCATCCAGCTGGTCATGCCTGAAATTGGACATTCGCTCGTTAGACTGCCCAACTAGGAAGTCTCCCAGATAACCAGTGCCAAACCTCTGACCTGTTCTGTAGACGGCAGAGAGTGCCATTTGAGCCTCTCTGGTCCCTTCCCAGGATTCAACTGGGGCAAGACAAGTGTCACAGTTTTCACATCTCTCCACTGAACTATCTCCAAAATAGTTCAGTAGAACTTTTCTTCTACAGTCAGTGGTTTCACAAAGTCCTACCAAAGCGTTTAGCTTTTGCTGTTCAACTCTTTTTCGCTCATCGGACGCCTCGGAGGAGGAGATCATTCTTCTTAGCAGCGCAATATCTTTTAGGCCGTAGCCCATCCAGGCACTTGCAGGCTGACCGTCCCGCCCAGCACGGCCAGTTTCCTGATAGTAAGACTCTATGCTCTTCGGTAAATCTGCATGAACAACAAACCTTACATCTGGTTTGTCTATTCCCATTCCAAAAGCAATTGTTGCAACAACCACAACATTCTCTTCGTTAATAAAGGTTCTCTGGTTGCTCTCTTTAACTTCAGCCGGGAGCCCAGCATGGTAAGGGAGAGCTCTGATACCGGAATCCACCAGCCAGGCGGCATACTCTTCTGTCTTTTTACGGGAGAGACAATAAATGATGCCAGAATCTTCACTGTGATTGGTTTTTATAAATTCAAGAATCTGCTTCTTGATGTTGTTCTTCAAACAAATAGAGTAGGAGATATTTGGTCGGTCGAATCCCCCGGAGAACAATTTTGCTTCTTTTAGTTTCAGCTTTGATATTATTTCCCTCTGAGTAGGAGGATCCGCTGTTGCAGTAAGCGCAACCATTGGCTGATTAGGGAAAAGTTCAGACAGAACACTAAGCTGCAGATAATCAGGCCTAAAGTCATGACCCCATTGAGAAACGCAGTGCGCTTCATCAATTGCAACCAAAGATACTTTTAGCGTTGAAGCAAGATTGACGAACTCTTCGGTTAGCAGTCTCTCCGGGGCGAGATAGACCAGATCCAAGGCATCGGCCTTTAACTTTGCAATGACTTCCCTTTGCTCATTTTGACTAAGAGTTGAATTTAGGAACGCCGCTTTGACTCCATTCTCCCTGAGAGCTTCTACCTGGTTCTGCATCAAGGAGATTAGTGGTGAAACTACAATACCAACTCCGTCACGAAGTATTGCAGGAATCTGGTAACAAAGGGATTTTCCTGCTCCAGTAGGCATTAAAACCAGAGAATCTCCGCCTGAAACGACATGAGAAATTATCTCATCCTGTCCTTTTCTGAATGATTTATATCCAAAATAGGAACTTAGTATTTCATCTGCTGCGGTCTGCTTCATTGCTCTAAAACTGCTACCAGCTCTAGAAGGGTTAAGCAAAGTTTCAATATCAGTATTACTCAAATTGAACTTTGTAATTGCTTGCTTAAGTTTCAATCCGGCAGATGTTTGTATATTGAGTTAAAATCACCTCAGAGCCAATCCCGACTTTGCTGAACTAAATTTATCCCAGCCATGATGGACAGTCATTTGAAGATTGGGCGGGCAATAACCAGTTCCCATGCAGGAATTAGGAATTGTAGGAGGAGATGCCAAGTTATTTCCGGGCAAGAGGGTCAAAAGACCATTGCCCGGAAAACCACAGGAAAACGGCAGTACTTTAAGCAGCAGCTTCAGTACTTAGTTTTCTAACTAACCTCCATGCAGCCTCAGCTCCACTACGTGCAGCACCCGGAAGGATCTTCTGGGCCTTCGGGTCCATATCACCAGCGATTTCATGAAGACCTTCCAGAACGGAGTCACCAAACTTACTAGTCACCATATCAATTCCTTCACTGACAGAGCCAGTTGCAGGAATGATATGATCAAAAGCCATACTCGCCGGTACTTTTTCGGTCTTGCTGTCAAAGGTTACAATTTTCTTGTCACCTTGGAGTTCGACGGCGGCGATTTCCGTTTGCGGATAGAGAGTGAAGTTCTCGCTGTTTGAAACGTTAATAATCTCAACTCGCGGGTCCTCTGAATGTTTCCAGGGTACCTTGCTTGCTTCGATCTCTTCACTTCGCATCAACACATAGACTTTTGCACCTCTTCGAACCGACATAAGTGCGCAGTCTCGAGCGGTATAGCGATTACCAACAATCAAAACAGACTGACCCGCTTGAACCGGACAGGGATCACTTTCATATCCGTAATACTCTGATATTGCAGTGTCCAGCATAGTCCGGAAACCAAGTACATGAGGGAAGTCTTTGAGGGCTGGTATTACCAGAGGCTTTTGAGCACCCATGGCGTAAATAACTCCTGCGAACTTCTCCGATCCGACGTTCGTATTCCTTCCGTCTCCAGAAGGCTCTATGCCAATATCTACTCCGAGATTCTGTCCTAACCGAAACCCAACTCCGCAATGCCTTAAAAACTCATACATGAACTCCATGTAATGAGTTTTTTTACCCTCTTCGTTAGACATTGCTTCGAGATGGGTGGGTGGAATTCCTTTTAGGATTAAGCCACCCGGCAAACGTTCACGATCAAAGATCACCGGGATGTGGCCTGCCTTGAGGATTTCCCAGGCAGCTTGCATTCCAGCGATACCGGCACCGATAATTGCGATACGTTGAGCATCGGCCCTGCGAACTTTTTCAAAGTTCGGGCCTCTGTATTCTCCGCTCTTGAACACTGTTCGCAAGAACTCACCCAGATGATGCTCGAGAACAGGGGTGATGATCCCTGAGTTGCTGGCATTATGGTTGCAGCCAGGTCCGCAAGGAGCTTCGCAGACCTTGTAGGCCGACATAAACGGCGAGCCTTTCACGAAGGTTTTAAGAGCCTCCATCTCACGCCCAAGCCGCATCAGGTCATAGGCTTTTCGAATTTCCCGAAGCTCTGTTAGTGGACAGCCTTCTTCGCTCAGAGAACAGGATGAGAATTTACATCCTTGGCATTCATCTGCCTGTTGACGAGCGAGGCGACTGCTTCCAGTCAGATCCGAAGGAAGTCTAACCTGGGAAGTCCCCCAGAAGCCTGCTGTACGGTCAGGCATCTCGGCATGGGGTAAAGCGCTTCTGTCACGGTTGAAGTAGGGCTCAATAACAATATCAGTCATTGCCTTACTCCTACTTTTGTTATTGGAGTGTCACTTGTTTCCGGGGAGCACCCAGACTGGCAGGGTGCTTCACAGATTGAGAAGGAGCCCATAGAAAGTAAAACAGGAAACGAATTATCTGGGGACAAATTTAAGTCTGGCAGATTCGTATTGTCGGAAGAATGATCACAATTCTCTTTAGTCTTCATGTTGAAGCCTCTTTTTGTTGGTGGATTGGAATGGAACTTTTAAGTTACTTAGAAAAAACCAATAAAATTACTTGGCATTTCTCCCGGCAGATCGATTAGAAACTAAATCGGCGGATCTCTGTGCCAATAATGACGGTAGATTAACCGTTTTACAGGGAGAAATGATGAAAAAATCTACTCAAGAAATAGAGCTATAAGGGAACAGGAACTTGATTCTCATAATACATAAATTTACAAAAGAATAATACCTGACTATTTAACTAGAGAAATTGTAATATACTTACAATTGATTAGTATGAAAATACTGCACTCTATAAATCTTATCCTTGGGTAGAGAGTTCTCCTGCTTTTCTATTTTCTCTAGAAAAGCAGGAAGAATAAATGTTTTAACCCAACTCCAAACTGGCAGGCTGAATTCAACTTTAGGACTTTCCCTTTGTCCGTTTGCAGTTGGGTTACATGTTTTTTAACCAACTAACTCCTCAACTAAAATCCCAAAAAAAGGATATCATTATGCAATATACTATAGGGCATACCCAGGAGTGTGCGATCGGAGGTGTCTCTGATCCACTGGGGCGTTTTACCCGAAGGCTGCTTAGTGTAGCTATTCAAGCTATAATCGAACTCCGCCACCGAACGGGTGAAAACCCTGACGGCACTAGTGATGGTGTTGGCATTAACCTTGCCTATAACCCGGAATGGGCCCGCAAGCTTGCGGCTCAGGCTGGATACGCGAACCAGATTGCCAATGACCAGCGGGTGATCATTACTCAGCTTTTCATCGATAAGTCGGTGAAGCTGGAAAGTGTGATCGAAGTTGCCAGCGAAGTCCTTCCAAAGGGTCTAGAGCTGATTGAGCGGAAAGTTCCCGTCAACGATATTGTGCTGGCTCCAATGGCACTTGAAACAATGCCTAACATTCACCAGCTGCTGTTGGTGGGTAAGGCTTTGAGGCCAAAGCAAGAGTACCGCCTTGAACGAAAGCTTGTTCGAACTTTTGATAAAGCCTTTGGAGTTGATCAAGGCGGCTGCCCCAAAGTGTATCTTAACTCCTGCTCTTCAAGGCAGGTGGTATACAAAGGGTTAATGTCACCAGAAAATCTGGCTGTATTTTTTGAAGATCTTCAGGACGATGATCTGAAAATATCAGCAGCCATTTTCCACGGTCGATTTGCGACCAACACAGAACCGGCATGGTCTCGTGCTCAACCGGGCAGGTATTCCTGTCATAACGGTGAGGTTAACTCGAACGAAACCATCAAGGCTGACGTTCGTGCTCTTGAAGCAACCCTGCCAGAGAAAATGCTTCCATTGTTGTTTGATGGATCGACAGATTCCGGTCAGGCCGACACTTCACTTGGAGCGATTGGATTTGAATCTGGGCTTGGAATTGGTTTGGCGTACCAGATGTTCATGCCGCCAATTTTTGAAAATGCCCAGTATCCAAAGTTTGCCACGGACTTCTACCAGGCTCTCGCGGGAAGACATACTCCTGGCCAAGGGCCTGCTGCTAAGCTTGGCCTGATGCCAGCTATGGATGGATCTTGTATGGAGCTAGTCGCTCACCTTGATCCTAACGGCTTGCGCCCCTTGCAGACGACAGTCAGTGATGGAATCTTTTACGCGGCTTCTGAACGAGCAGCTTATCCTCAGGTTCCTATTGGAGAAATGGAAAAACGGCCAGATGGTGGCCATTCCATTTTCGTAACTGGTGGAAATGTCTACTCAGACCTTGAAGTGGTTAGCTACTTCAAGGATGCAGCACCATGGAGTGAAATTGCTTTAGACGTTGTAGAGCCTGAAATCGATGATCACTGTGACGGACTGGATTTGTCTGCGTCAGCCGAAGACGTAGTTGCCGAGGCAATCAGAGCTGGTCTTGATCATGGTTCTCTTCGAATTCAGCTTGAAAATCTGATGACAAATGGTGGTGAGATGTTAACCGCGATGGGAAATGGTAGTCCGACTCCGGTTCTTTCGGATTCTGGACGCCCGATCCTTGACTACTCCCCTCAGGACCATGCGATGGTAACCAATCCACCGCTTGATCCAATTCGAGAGGCACTTAAGTTTTCCGTATCAATTCTTTACGGAAAGAGATTAAGTCCTTTTGATTTTGGTCCAAGACGTAAGGCTCTTAAGATGTCTTCGGTTTTGTCTCCAGGCGAGATGAGTAAACTCCGAGACTTTTCAAGGGTAATGACTGAAGTAAGCTTAAACTATGACCCAGCACAAGTCGATCTCAGCGATACGCTTAGGTCGATTGAAATTGCTGTGAAAGAGATGGCTGAGAGTGGAAGCAAGTTCATCCTGTTATCGACTGGCTCGATTCCAGAAGGTGCTTGTAGTGTAGTTGTGGTTCCTTTCATTGCCGCAGTTTGTGCCGCAAGAAAAGGACTCGAAGGCGCCAAAGCTCTGCGTGATACCATCTTGATTCTTGATAGTTCAGAGATACACAGCAGTGCCGAGGTGGCAGCTGCAATCTCATATGGTGCAAATGCTGTATATCCATCCTGTCTCTATCAGTTCTGCGTTAAAGAGAATCTGACAGAGCTCGGAGACGAAGAGATGATTCTTCGTATCAAGAGTGGACTCGAGCTTGGTCTCAAAAAGACCATGGCCAAGATGGGGATTCCAACGGTTGAAGGATATTGTGGTGGACGTCATCACCATGTCCTTGACCTGGACAATGAAGTCGCCCAATTGCTTGGCTCAGACTATCAAGCAGGGGGCGATGGATTTGATAAACTCCAGAAAACCTACGCAGGTTACTTGTCCTTTAGCAATGACTACCGAGTTTATGGAACTATTACTGATCACGGTATCGTACGTAGTTCGGACAGTGAACGTGAGCGGTTCGATGGTCGGGTGATTGATCTTATTCGCAAGATAGTTGGGCTTGACAGTAATGAAGAGCCCAATTTGTTTCAGGACTTGAAAGCTCTAGCTGCTAAGTCCAGAACATTGAGCGATTATCATCATTCCAGAAAGCCATTTGATATGATTGGTTTCTTGAGGATTGAAAGTGACCGAAAGGCACGTGCAGTTGTTTTCTCTCTAGCGGCCCTGATCGTTCTCTTCGGACGAATCTTTACGGGTGCCATGAGCCGGGGAGCATTAACTGAAAATGCCCACAGTAGTATCGCCCAGGGATCTCAGATTGCTGGTGATATTGCTAACTCCGGAGAGGGAGGACTACCTCCGCAGCGAAAAGGAAAATTGTCAGCCAACAAGGCTCGGCAAGTATCCACTGGTCGCTTCGGGGTTGATTCCTACTACGTTGCTACGGCTGAACTTCTTGACATTAAAATGGGTCAGGGAGCGAAAGCTGGTCAGGGCGGTGAGCTTCCAGGAAGCAAAGTGGATAGCGTCGTTGCAGCCATTCGGCATGCCAATGAGGGCTATCCGCTGATTTCACCACCACCTCACAACGATATTTACTCAATCGAGGATCTCTGTCAGTTGATTTTCACCCTGGGTGAATATAATCCGACGGCAGCAATTTCAGTCAAGCTACCGCTTAAGCCGGGAGCTCCTGCAGTTGCTTGTGGTGTTGTGAAAGCTGGTGCTACCCACATTACCCTTTCTGGGTATGAGGGAGGATCTGCTGCTACACCGGAGACCAGTAGACGTCATACCGGATACCCGAAATTTGTTACACTTTGTCAGGTTATATCTGAGCTTGCCAAGCAAGGCTTGCTCGACAAAATTATATTGCAAATCGACGGTGGTCTGGGTCTTTCAGGCAAGGAGATAGTAATCCTATCTATGCTTGGTGTTCGGACTTTCGGTATTGGATCTGGGTTCATGGTTTCTCAGGGCTGTATTATGTATGGCACTTGTCAGACTAAGTGCCCGACAGGAGTAGCGACTGAGTTCCTCAATACTTTCGATGGAAGGTGGGAATATTCCTATAAATTTTCGACAGCTCTTAAGTTGAATATTTTGGAAGAACTTGCTGCTATCGGCTACAAAGATCTGGATGAAGTGTGGGGACGCAAGGACCTGCTCCGATTTGACGATGAAGCTCTCAGGCTTTATCCCGGCTTGGACTCGTTTCTTGAACAGTCTGATGCTGAGAAAAAGCTTGCTGGGAAACTTCCGATGGACAAAGTTGTTGGGCTCAAACCACATAGAGAGCCCCGTGATTTTACTGATTGGTTGACTCAAATCTTATCGCGACTTGATTCAGGGCAACTTGATCACTCTGAGCCTCTTGTTTACGAGAAACCGCTGGAAGCAGCAGACCGAGCAGCTTTTTGCCGATTCTTCGGTGAACTGGTGCGACGCGAGCTGACTCCGGTTGAGCCTGGCCTGACCTTCAAGGTTCATGGAATGCCCGGACAGAGCCTAGCTTATTGGGCTCCAAAGGGAATTCGTATTGAACTGGATGGTGTTATTCCAGATTACGCTTTTTCAGGTAATGATGGAGCCGATGGGATTCAGTACTTGTCCAGTGTATCACCAGAAAAGCGCCATGAGCTTTGTCTGGCAGGTGCAGTTGTAGGGCATGGTGCAATCAGTGGAAACATTGTGTTGCCTTGTACTTCTGGATCTCGACTCGGTATCCTTAACTCAGGTGCCAATATTGGTGCTCTGGGGGCGGGAGAAAATGCCGGTGTCTTTGCTAAACGAGGTCGCATTATTATTCTTGGTGAAGTTGGCCAGAATATTGGTGGTGGCATGAACGGACCAACTGATGGAAATTGTATTATTGTTCCTGATGCTATGGCCCGATTCCGCAGTCCTAATGATACTAAGGTAACAGAGCTTACTGATGAACTTTGGGCTGATGTGCAAACGATGGCTGGATTACTTGGGGATGAAGCCGTTTATGCTTCCATGAAGCGATTTGGTGGACTTTCTCGAGGAAACCTAGCTGTTATTTCTGGTTCTAGTGAACCCGTAGAGGTTCCGGTAATAGAGCATACGGTTCAGTTTAAAACTGCTGCCGAAATGAATACCGAGGGTCTTGAGTTTATCAAGGAACGGAAGAAATATCTTGCCGCCTGATTCACTTGAAATTCTTGGTTGTTGAGGAGTCAGTTCTTTAACCTGACTCAACTTGGATGGGGGGATTGTAGCTTGCTGCACCCCCCATCATTTTTTTTGGAAGATTTAAGGTTTTCTTAATGGTTTCATTCTTCCTGCTACTTTTAGAATTCTCTTTTTCACATAAAAAACCCCGGCCGAGGT
>CALIEE010000284.1 GCA_938022485.1 uncultured bacterium
CTGATTGAGGTGCGCGAGCTGATTTTAGCTCTCCATCTAAAGTCACAATGTTTTTGATTGTGGACTTTCGCCCGGAGGGTAGAGCTGTAATGTCATCCCCTACTTGAAAAACACCGCCAGCGATTTGACCGGCAAAGCCACGAAAATCTTGATTAGGCCGACATACCCATTGGACTGGGAACCTAGCATCTTCAAAGTTCCTGTCGCTGGCTACGTGCACATTCTCCAAATGAGCGAGAAGAGGAGCGCCAGTATACCACGGCATGTTTTCAGAGTTACTGATGATATTGTCCCCTTCAAGGGCACTAACTGGGATAAAGTTGATATTGCTAGTGTTTAGTTTGGGCGCAAATTTTTCATAATCTGCTCTAATCGAATCAAAAACTTTTTTGTCATAGTCTACAGCGTCCATTTTGTTTACGCAGACAGTTAGCCTGGGGATTCTTAAGAGTGAGCAAATATAAGAGTGTCTTCGGGTCTGTTCAATCACACCATTTCTGGCGTCGATCAAGATTACGGCCAAATTGGCTGTTGAAGCCGCAGTCACCATATTTCTAGTGTACTGAACATGCCCAGGGCTGTCAGCGATAATGAATTTTCGTTTGGAGGTATTGAAATAGCGGTAAGCTACATCAATTGTTATCCCTTGTTCACGCTCAGCCCTTAAGCCATCAGTTATATTGGCGAGGTTAAACTCTCCCGTTGATTGATCGCTCACGGCTTCAAGTTGATCTCTCAACAGTGACTTAGAATCGAAAAGTAACCTTCCAATTAGCGTGCTTTTGCCGTCATCCACGCTTCCAGCTGTAAAAAACCGGAGAAGCTCCATTTGGTCCGCTTTAAGTTTGCTACCCATTAGAAATATCCCTCTTTTTTCCTATCTTCCATAGCCGCCTCGGAAACCTTGTCGTCAAACCTGGCTCCTCTCTCACTTACTTGGGCTCTAGCAATTTCAGCAATTATGTCTCCGGTGGTTCTAGCTTCAGACTCAACCATTCCAGTGCAGAAAATGTCACCGACAGTTCTTACTCGAACCGATTTCCTCATTGGTTTCTCCCCATCCTTCAAGGGAGTCAGATCACTGCAAGCGATTAGCTGACCATCTCTGACGACTACTTCCCGTTCGTGGGTAAAATATATCGAAGGCACTTCTATTTTCTCGCGGTCGATGTATTGCCATACATCCAATTCAGTCCAATTACTAAGCGGAAAGACACGAATATTCTCGCCTGCGTTGATACGAGCATTGTAAACATTCCAAAGTTCAGGACGCTGATTTTTTGGATCCCATCCACCGAACTCATCTCTAAAAGAAAAGATTCTCTCTTTGGCTCTGGCTTTCTCTTCATCCCTTCTTGCTCCGCCAATAGCAGCTTGAAATTTGTGCTCTTCAAGAGCTGATAATAGAGTAGGGATTTGTAAACGATTTCTGCTTGTTTCCCCAGGTGTCTGCTGGGCTATGCCTTTTTCAATTGCCTCGCCAACCGACCTAACAATTAAGTTTTCGTTCAACTCCTCTGCTCTGCGGTCTCTAAATTCAATAACTTCAGGGAAATTATGTTCAGTGTCGATATGCATTAAGGGGAAGGGAAACTTACCTGGTCGAAAAGCCTTTTCAGCTAATCGAAGTAAGCAAATTGAATCCTTGCCTCCAGAGAACAAAAGAACTGGTCTTTCAAATTCTGTAGCTACTTCTCTCATGATGTGGATGCTCTCAGTTTCGAGCATGTCTAAATGTGATAATCGGTATTCTTCCACCTTTCTAGTATCCTCTTTGATTTCCTCGATTAAATAATTAAATTGAAAAGTCTGGCACAGAGTTTTGTTCAGCTTTCTTTCGCAAAACATCTCGAAAGCTGCACTTGTCGAACTGATCGAACCAAGCTTTTTCAGCTTCATTTACTATCTGACTGAAGCAGCATGAAGTACTGGGCAGACTGTTTGGCGGCTGGAAAGTTCTGACAACCTGCCCAGGGCTAAATTCATTGGGATTGAGTACAAGTCTGTACCCACCTTCCTTGCCTCTGGTCGATGAAACAAACCCCGCTTCCTTAAGTTCTCTCATAATACTCTCAAGAAATTTGAGAGGTATGTCCTGGTTCTTAGCGATGGCTGGAATAGAACGTGCCTGACCTCGCTCAAGGCCGCTTAGCTCGAGCAAGGCTCGTAAAGCGTATAGACATTTATTTGAAATTCCAGCCATCGTGTAATAAGGTTTAAAGACACTTATCCCTAGTTAGCCGATAGGGATAGTATGGTATAAACTAATTGTCAATAGCCCCTGACCGTTAGATACTACCTCGACTAATTATTCAGGTAACCGCAGGAATTCTTGTAGATATGGCCGAAGAAAAACTTTCTAAACTAGAGAAGATTAAAGACTCCAGTAATTTCCTTGTAGGGAGTATCCCTCAAGAGCTCGAAGACGACTCAGCTAATTTCTCAAAGGACAATGCCCAGCTGCTTAAGTTCCACGGGATCTATCAGCAGACCGACAGAGATACCCGAAAGTCTAACAAATCTAGCGGTAAGGGCGTTGACTATTCCTTCATGGTTAGAACGGCTTTGCCTGGTGGACTATTCACCAGTGAGCAATATGTTTTGATGGATGAGCTATGTGACAGCATGGGAGCTGGAAACATGCGGCTTACTACTCGGCAAGGCATCCAGTATCACCACATTACCAAGAAGAATCTTAGACCTCTTATAAAAACTTTGAACGAGAAGTTGGTAACCACATTTTCTAAGTGTGGTGATGTGGTCAGAAATATTAACTGTTGCCCTGCACCATTTGCGGATCGTGAAGCCAGCGAGATCATGAAATGGTCTGAAAAACTTGATGAGGCAGTTCGGCCTAAAACCAACGCCTATATGCAGGTCTGGGTAAATGGTGAAAAAGAACAGACGGAGACAATTACTGAAGAGCCTTTATATGGTGCTACCTATCTGCCAAGAAAGTTTAAGATTGGCTTCGCCTTTCCGGGAGACAACTGTATTGACGTGCATTCTCATGATGTCGGTATTGTTCCAGTGATGGAAGGGAATAAGTTGACCGCTTCTACGATTTTAGTGGGAGGCGGTTTTGGTAATAGTCATGCCAAAAAAGACACCTATCCTCGTATGGCTAGTCCAATATGTGATTGTAAACCTGAGGAGATGATCGATGTAGTTAAGGTTATTATCACCATCCAGCGAGATCATGGTAACAGGGTGGACAGAGCTCATGCCCGAATGAAGTATCTTATTGATTCATGGGGTTTGGAGAAGTTTAAAGCTGAGATGGACTCTCGCTTTGGCTCAGAATTGCCTGCTCCTTCCAAGATAGAGTGGAAGACAGGAGAGGATCATTTCGGTTGGTATGAGCAAGCCAATGGCGACTGGTTTTATGGATTATTTGTGGAGAATGGTCGCATAGTTGATAGCGATGATTCTAAACTAAGAACTGGTATCCGAAAAATAGTCGATAAGTTCTCTCCTGAGCTTCGCTTTACTGCTCAACAGAATATTTTGTTCTGTAATATCAAAAAAAGTGACAAGGATTCTTTTAATGCCCTTATGGCTGAACATGGAATTACGCGTACTGAGGATATTCCTAAGCCTATTAAGCAGGCTATGGCATGTCCGGCGCTTCCAACATGTGGTTTGGCTTTGACTGAGTCTGAAAGAGCACTTCCTGAGATAATAAGAAGCGTTGATAAGGAACTTGAGAAATTAGGTCTTAAAGACTTTGATATTTTTACGAGAATGACCGGCTGTCCAAACGGCTGTGCTAGGCCATACTCTGCGGAGCTTGGAATTGTAGGTCGAAGCGTTGGTAAATTTAATATTTACTTAGGAGGATCTAGAGAGAATTCTCGTCTTAACGAACTTTACGCTGAGAAGGTTTCCGACGAAGATCTA
The DNA here is from genome assembly GCA_938022485.1 of uncultured bacterium. Classification (GTDB taxonomy): domain Bacteria; phylum Bdellovibrionota_C; class UBA2361; order SZUA-149; family CALKYB01; genus CALKYB01. The sequence goes on from CALIEE010000284.1 coordinate 3,901, forward strand.
GTACCGACTATAGCCCAGGTGCTGGGGTATTTTAAGGAGTCTCGCAATTCTGAAGAAGCTTTTGGTGATTTTTGTGCCCGCGTTGGGGTAGAGAAACTCCGAAATGAGTTTGGTATCTCCATCAAAGAATAGACAGAGACTCCAATGTCATCACTAGAGTTTGATCCAGAAGATAGCTTTAAGCCTCCTGTTTATATTGTCGGTGCTGGGCCGGGTGATCCTGATTTATTGACTGTCGCGGCGACCAAAGCAATTGCGAAAGCCGAACTGGTTCTTTATGACCGCTTAGTTAGTGAAGAGATTCTTTCAATGATACCAGCTGCAGCAGAGGCTGTTTACGTCGGAAAGTTGGAGGGGGAGCAGGACAAAGGTCAGGCCCTAATTTTTCGTAAGTTGGTTAAAGCTATCAATATTGGAAAGCGAGTGGTCAGACTTAAAGGAGGGGATCCTTTAGTCTTTGGTCGAGGTGTCGAAGAATGGCTTTTTGTTAAAAATCTTGGTTGTGAAGTTCGTTATATACCAGGGATTAGTAGCGGCCTTGCTGTTCCTGGGCGAGCTGGAATTCCAATGACAGCTCGAGGGCTTTCTAGTTCCTTTATTGTTGTTACAGGACAACTTAGAAAAGGGGCAGATAAGTCTGAAGAAATATCTCGCTGGAAGAATTATGGTTCACTTGAGACCATTGTTGTTTTGATGGGAGTCAGTCGCAGAAAAGAAATTGCGAAGTATCTTATTGAGGGAGGTAAGGATGAGAGCCTTCCAGTTGCCTTTATTGAAAATGGGACATGCCCAAGACAAAAAATATTGAGATCCAGTTTAGGGGAGGTTGCTGCCGGAGAAGTCGAGGTTTCAGCTCCTGCAGTATTTGTAGTTGGTGAAGTATGCCGATATAGTGAAGTTCTTTTGTCGGACGTTATTCCCGAGTTCAAGTTCGGAACTGATAATTTCATGGTAGCCAATTCCGTTGAAAACAGAAAATAGTCATAAGTGTGTTGAGATACAGATAGAGGTCGACAGTGAGCGAATTGCTGAGACCGTAGAAAAGCTAGAACCTCTTTACACCGTTTGTAATAAAACTGATTGCCCTGAGACGATAGTATCTTGCTATCCCAAAGTTGAGGCAGTTCTTGAGTCTTTGCACGCCCTGATTGAAGTAATGCTTCCCGGTAAATTTTCTCCGAACCCAGAGGATACGGAAAACTTACCAGACTTCTTAAACAGTTTGTTAAACTATGCATGGGAAAGGCTACAGCCTCAGGTTGAGAAGGCCTTGCCATTTAGAGACATTTCTTCCGGTACTATTTTTTCTGAGATTGATTCAGAGCAATTACATAAAGAAGCTGTGTCACTAACGAGAGACTTTTTCGCTAAATTGCCCTCAGTTAGAGCTAAACTTATAGATGACATCGAAGCGGCCTATAATGGAGACCCCGCGGTGCTCTCTTACGCCGAGGTAAAGCTGGCTTCCCCAGGCTTAATGGCAATAGTTTCTCATAGAATTGCGCATGAACTATATAAATTAAACTTACCCCTTATTCCTAGAATTATGGCGGAATGGACTCACCAAGAGACGGGTATTGATATTCACCCTGGAGCACAAATTGCCGAAGGGTTTTTTATTGACCATGGCACTGGTGTTGTAATTGGTGAGACATCAGTGATTGGTAAAAATGTTAAACTTTACCAAGGAGTGACGATAGGAGCTAAGAGCTTTCCATTGGACGAGAATGGAAACCCTATCAAGAATATTCAGCGGCACCCGACCCTTGAGGATGATGTAGTTGTATATTCTAACGCCTCTATTTTGGGGGGAGATACTGTAATTGGTACTGGTTCGACAATTGCAGGAAACGTTTTTCTTATGAAAAGTGTTCCAGCAGGCAGTCTGGTTGCCAACGAGGCAGGGCCGCCGGTTATAAAAGCCGCCAAAAAGGCAAAAAGTTAAAGATTGTTTTTTTAGTTTATCTTTTTGGATTTTTTTCAAAAGCTAGTTCTTCATCAATGAGAATTACTTCTGCGCTTGGAGTAATAAAATCAGCTGAAGGTTTTCCATAGTAGGCCAGCCATATAATTCTTACTCCAAAAATGGCAAAGGCGTTGAGAATTGCATAAGTAAAAACTAGGCCCCATGTGGCTGGAACCAGCCTCAACGATATTTTTCCTTTAGCCGTATAAAAACTGATAGTCTGAGCTTTGTTAGCCGAAAATTTGTCCTGATGGTTGGCTTTATATCTCCTCAGAGCTTCGTAGGGATCGTGGTTCTTTTTTCTGATTTCGTTTTTTTTGTTTTTCTTAGATTTTGGACGCGAGCTGTTGTTCCCGCTTCCTTTCAATCTATTTTTTTTATTTCTAGCCATATGCGGTTGTTATTACTTCTTAGGGTTGTTTAGCAGCATTAGCTGGTGTTCAGACGCCCTTTCTCCATCTTTCTCATCAAGCTTTTTCAATGGGTAAGACGAAAAAAGACTTGTTTATCGGCCATTGAGAGCCTCCCAAAGGCTTTCCGGTAATAGGTTAAGTGTCTGTAAATATTGTAAGAAAGGTAGCTACCTTTTTTGTTTTTGGTGCATAACATGGATAGGGAGACTAATTTGGCAAATAACTATCAAAGACATCAGAAGCGGATGCAGCGGCGATATACCTTCACGAGGTCTAAGGCTGTAGTGGGTTTTCTGTTCTCTACCTTTTTAAGCATTATTCTTAGTACTTACTTCGATAGGTATGGAGTGGAAATTATGCGTCAAGCAATGACTTTGGTTGGTGTTTATTCTGCGGATTCCCATTTAGTAGAAGCTGAAAGCGAGGCGGCTTATAAGGTAGTTGACGGGGAAGAAGATAGTTACATCAATGATGATTTTAGTAACTTAAGAGAAAGAATTAGGGCGAATCGTTAGCCCTCCGTACTGCCAACCTGCTCTCTCATTGGAAAAAGCTTTTCAAATTCCTGACATACCCTGAGAACCTCTTCCTCTGCGGCTTCACCCGCAGTATCCCATTGTCCATCCCGAAGAGACTGCTGATTGATTAATCTTTCAAAAATAGCAGCACTGATTCTTGCAGCAAGCATAGCTTGAGCGCCTTGTTCTAACTGTCTAGTGTTAAAAGCGTAACGCTCTACTCCAATTTCAATGACTCGACTAAGAATTTTTTCAATAACCTTGTATGTGAGGGGTCGAGTTAGGAAATGCACTTTTTCCGCTTTTTCAATGGATTTTAAGTTGGCTTCATCTTCAAGAATGACAATTAGCTCGCCCATTTTGTCTGGGTCAAACCAGTCCACGCCTTCGATGGCTTCCCACTCAGCTATAATGGCCGGGAAAGCGACTTTCTGCGTTGCTGAAATTAATTCTGTAGTGTCTTCGCAAAGTTGCCAAGGGATATTGTTTTTATCAAACAATCTTTCCAATATTTTTTGTAAAAAAGGATCTTTAATGAGCAGAAGAAGCGCATCCGAGGTTTCTGCTTCTACGTTATAGGCATTAGCAACAGCTCTTTGGACTGCTCTAGTTAATTGTCCAGTTCTAAAAGGTTTAGCCAACACCTCATCAATTGTGGAGATTTTTGGGTTGCTTTGGAACTCTTCTACTTTGTCTCTATCGACTAAAAGCAAAGTCACAATATTTCTGGACGCTTTGGTTTGCTTTAGCCTTGAAGATAATTCTAAGGGATCAAACCCTG
>CALIEE010000285.1 GCA_938022485.1 uncultured bacterium
TTTCATTACAGGAACAGGATTCATAAAATGAAGGCCAATTACTTGCTCTGGACGAGTGGTTGCTGCAGCAATCTTGGTTATTGAAATAGAGCTGGTGTTAGAGGCTAGAATGGCGTTCTTGGGGCAGAGTTGATCTAGCTCGGCAAATAGACTGCATTTGATATCTGCTTTTTCTACAATAGCCTCAATTACAAGGTCTGAGCTTGAAAGATCCTGGAGGTTAGCTGTGGTGCTCAGACGACTTTTACTAGCATCTGCATCTTCTTTGCTGATTTTTTCTTTTTCAACCAGCCGGTCCAATCGTTTAGAAATACCAGCATGGCCCTTCTCTAGAGCATCAGTCGATAGATCAAAAAGTGTTGTTCGAAAACCGGACGAGGCGAAGACTTGGGCGATCCCAGCACCCATCTGACCCGCACCAACAACACCGACTGCTTTTATTGAACTAGACATTTTATGCTCTCCATTATGATCTTAACTGGCCTCTGAGAAGAACCAGCGATTTTTAGTATTTGCCAATGAGACTTCTCTTGGCAAGAAAAAAGCACCTAAGGAGGCACTTAAGAACGAGATAGCAATCCAGGCTGCTCCGGCAACAGCGGCACTTTCAAGCTCTAAGCCGTAAGTACTAAAGAAGAGTAGTAAAGAAGACTCACGTATTCCTAGCCCTCCGAAAGTGAATGGCAAAGCTGAGAGAATATTGACTATGGGAATAAACAGAAAGATTGTCTCTAGAGGCACCTCTAGCTGGTGCGCCTGAAAAATTATTAGATAAAAAGTTATTTGTAGGGCGTGAGAGAGAATAGAAACTGCACTGATGCTGAGCAAGGTCTTGAGAGAGTTTAGAGGATAGAGTCTATTTAGGTAGTTGCCTAGAAAATAGATAGCTAGTCCTAATAACAAACCCATTGCGCTAAAGAAAAGAAGAGTTTCCTTTCCACTGACTATTTTATGTTCAAATAGTAATAGTGAAAGCAGCGAGAAAAGAACAAGGATTATCAAGCCGTGGATTCTGTCAAAAACTGTTAGTAAAGCTGCTCTAGAGGGGGAGCGAAGTTCCTGGCTAATTAAGATAGCTCTGGAAGCATCTCCTCCAACAGTTCCCGGTCCAAGCAAATTAACTAGCATTCCAGAAAAATAACTAGAAAAGCCTCTCCCTAAATAGTGGGTGAGCCCGGCATCTTTTAGTATTAGGCTCCACTTAAAGGCCGAAAACAACTGACTGGAAAAGTAGGCTAGCAAAAGCAGCCCAAGTGGCAGTTGGTGAATCCTGTCACCCAGTTCAGTAAAGTTGAGCTGAGAGTAAAGGAGAGCAAGTAGAGCTCCACTGGCAAATAGCTTTAGCATGCCACTTTTTAGCGCCTGTAAAGGCGCCTATCAAGGCAATGATTTGTGTAAAGCCTTCTTAGAGAGGAATATCTCCTGGTAGTCCAAATTGGACAGTAAGCTGTCTGCCAGAAGAACTGTCAATGAACCAATTGCCATCTGCCGGCCTCCAGACGTTAGTATCACTGAGGCCATCACCATCGAAGTCTTTATTGCAACTTGGTATGTCACCAGCGAGGCCAAAGCTCTTAGTGAATACTGAGCCATCGGCTCCGGCAACGAACCAATCTTTCAACCCCGTTTGACTGTTGATTCTGGTGACGAGTCGATCCCAGCGGCCATCACCATCCCAGTCACAACTATTAACTCTGTCGCCTGGAAGGCCCCATGGTAGAAACTCTAGCAAGTTATTTTCTGTGTCCTTAATCGACCAAATTCTTGCAGGGTTCCAAATAGCAAAAAGGTCAGCCTTGTTGTCACCATCATAGTCTCCAGTTAGTGGAAGATGTTGAGAGTCTCCAAGTTGGAACACTTGTCCTAGGCTATGGTTGTAGTTGTTACTCGAGAGCAGTAGGAAGAAGTGCCCGGAAGCTTGGCGATATACTGCTAAGTCGGTCTGATTGTCTCCATCAAAATCATCAGCTAGAGGGATGTCCCCAGGTAGACCCCATTGGATAGAAGAAATTTCAGAGTATGAGTTTCTTGAAAGACGAAAGAACCAGTTGCCGTCAGTCGGTCGCCAAACTGTCATGTCTGTTTTCCCGTCTCCGTCGAAATCTCCAGTAAGTGGGATGTCTCCAGGTAAACCCAGTTGGTATACTAAATGTGTTCCGCTACGATAATCGGAACCAGACTGGGATATAAACCAGTTACCTGAGCTAGGCCTCCAGACCACCAGCTCACTTCTTCCGTCTCCGTCAAAATCATTGTTAACGCGGTCGCTTTCTTCAAGAGAGAATCCAAGTCCGCTTCCAGAAAAAAGAAGGTCTGGATTAGCTCGATTGTGAGTGATTACTGCTGGACTATTTCCAGATGAAATAAATGGAATAAGCCCCACAGTTGCGCTGCTTCCAAAAGCGGTGTCTACCTCCTCTGACAATAAATCAACGTAATGAAACTCAATTCGGCCAGAAGAACGAATCACTGCTTGGATTCTCATATCACTATCAAAGTGAATAGCGCTTCTTAGGGCAAAGGGCCGAGCATTCCAAGTAAGAGTTACAGCGCTTGAATTCATCTTGGCCCAGACACCTCCGTCAGCTCCAGGGGAGGGGAAGAGATCATCATGCCAAGGTAATATCCCCGGACGCAGATTATTTGCAAAGTCAGATTCCGTAGGTAGAGGTTCGCCAATTCCTAGAGGGATCACTCTGCCGTTACTTGATACAGCAATTCGTCTGAAGCTTTCATCGAAGAAATCAAACTCAAAGGGGAGTTCGAGTAAGTGATAGCCATCATCTCCTGCTAAGATTCTTTCACCGAGCTGTGCATCGCTTCTAGCTGGAAATCTAGTTTGATTATACTCAGTCAAGACAGGGTTCTCTTCGGGGGGGGCTTGTCTATTGTTGATTGCAAAGCCAGCATTTACCATTCCTGCGCTTTGCATTAGACCGCTAAGGCCCGGAAGACTGCGAATTGTTGATGTAAGCCTAGCTTTTAGCTCGCTGATTGAAAGTTCAGGTTCAGCGGAAAGTATTAGGGCGGCAACGCCAGCTACGTAAGGCGCAGCCATAGAAGTGCCTGAGAGAGTGTTGTAGTCAGATCCCAGCCAAGTAGAGTGGATATCAACTCCCGGTCCAGCAAGATCAACTGATTGTTGTCCGTAGTTTGAAAAACTTGCCAGATTTCCTTCGGTATCTACAGCAGAAACAGACAATACATTTTCAAGTCCAAGACTGCTTGGATAAATCGGTCGAAGGTCGTTATTGGTCCCCGAGTTTCCTGCAGCTGCGATAAAGAGAATCCCTGCCTGATTGCTGCTTCTCACGGCATCTTCAAGTGCTCTGGAGAAGTTAGAACCGCCCCAGGAGTTGCTTAAGACCTTTAGATTAACCCCGCGCCTTTTCATGCTTACTGCATACTCAATTGCTTCAATAGCGTTTTGAGTGGAGCCAAAACCTGCGCCGTCTAGAAATTTTATTCCAAGCAGTTTTAC